>CAYHCR010000203.1:0-6613 GCA_964354895.1 uncultured Myxococcales bacterium
CTCGCAGACTTGCGCATGATCGCGTGCCCGAACGTGCCCTCCCCGGGCCGCTTCGGGCCCGGAGGTCCGATGAGAGCCCCGCTCGCAGTCCCGTTCGCCCTCGCCCTCCTGCTTCCCGGGCTCGCCATCGCCGGCGAGATCACGGACGTGCAGGACGCCGCCGACGGCGAAGACCCCTGGGACTTCCGCCTCGACATCCGCTACGAGCGGGCGCAGACGCGCGCGAAGATCACCAAGGAATTCCACAACAACAGCGGCTCGGACTCCGGCGACATCATCGACTCCACGGAGCTTCGGTACGTCTCCGTGCAGCACATGCTCGATTTCACGGGCCACTTCGGCCTGTACCACGACCTCGAGCTGCGGGTCGGCTTCCCCGTGATCATCTCGCGCGACATCACCTGGAACCGCGCGGCGGCGACGAGCGCGGCCAACTCGGTGCTCGAGACCAACGAGTTCGGCTCGGGCGTCTGCCCGGGCGCGCAGACGATCCCGGGCGATCCGAACATTCCGGCGACGGTCTCGCACGATCCCGGCACGCCCACCGACACCAGCGACGACTCCGTCATCCCCGGTGGCTGGCGCTACGACTCCGCGAACAACACCTGCATCCGCAACGAGCGCGCCCAGGCGGCGGTCGACGCGGCCGATCGCGGGGCGGGCGCAGTCCTGTACTCTCCGATGTTCCCGACCTCGGGCGAGGCCTCGTTCGCGGGCGTCGGCGATCCGAAGATCGGCCTCTCGTGGGGCATCCTGAGCGACGAGCGCGACGACACGAAGCCGTCGTGGGTGCTCGGCCTCGATTACAAGATCCCGGTCAACGATCCGGCCGATCCGACGGCGGCGAACTCCAAGGACAAGCCCGGCTCGGTCGGAGACGGCTTCCACCGGTTCACGTTCTGGACCGCGATGAGCAAGCGCATCGATCGCGGCGACCCCTACGTGAAGTTCCACTACACGCTCTCCGTGCCCTCCTCCAAGGCCTTCAACAACTGCGACGCGCCGGAGATGCTCGGCACGCCGGAGAACTGCGGCGCAGAGGGCTGGAAGGAAGAGGAGACCGGCGCCAAGCCGCGCCACGTCGGCGGCGTCTTCTTCGGCTCCGAGGTCGTGCCGTGGGAGGACAAGCGTCGGCAGCAGAAGTTCTTCGTCGATGCGGGCCTGATCGGCGAGTACCACTCCGAGGGGCGGGACTACTCGGAGGCGAGCTGGATGCTGAAGAAGCTGACCTACACCGAGCAGTTTGGCCGGATCGGCGGGCGGTTCGGCGTCGGGTTCCGAGGCGCCGAGTACGTCATGCTCAAGCTCGAGACCGGCCTGACCGTCGACACCGCCCACGTGCTCACCACCGAGTCGATCGGCAACGACACCACGGGCAAGTGCGACGGTGGGACGAACGCGGCCGGCCTCGCCACCCCGATCGGCTGCGAAGAGGTCGGCCTCGACAACTTCGAGAGCGAGCTCAACCCGAACTTCGACTTCCGCTACGACGTGCCCGGTCGCCGGCTGCGCGTCAGCGAGGTCTACAACTTCACCTTCGCTGCGACGGGCGTCCTGACGTTCTAGGTCGCTCACCGCCTCAGGGACCTGCTGCGGGCGCCCCTCAGGGCTCCTGCAGCACGTCCTCGCCGCGCTCGGCGTGCAGCTCGAGCGCGCGCTGGTAGACGTCGCGCTTGTGCAGTCCGAGCGCCTCCGCGACCTCGCGCGCCGCGTCCTTGACCGACGCGCCACCGGCGAGGGCCGCCCGCAACGCGTCGTCGGGATCGAGCGGCTCGTCCTGAACCGCCTCGGCCGCCTCGATCACGATCGTGACCTCGCCGAGCACCTCCCCCGAGAAGCGCTGCGCCAGCACCGTGAGCGGCCCGCGGGCGAGCTCCTCGTGCAGCTTCGTCAGCTCGCGCGCGACGCACGCCTGCCGGTCGCCGAGCAGCGCCGCGAGCTCGACGAGCGTGTCGTGCAGCCGCCGCGGCGACTCGAACAGCACGATCGCGGCCGGGACGCGCGTGCACGCCTCGATCAGCTCGCGCCGCGCAGTGCCCTTGCGCGGCAGGAACCCGAGGAAGGTGAAGCGCCCCGCCTGCAGGCCGCTGCCGGCGATCGCCGCGAGCACCGCGCTCGGGCCGGGGATCGGCACGACGCGCACGCCCGCCTCGGCCGCCGCGCGCACGAGCAGCGCCCCCGGATCGGAGACGCCCGGCATGCCCGCGTCGGTGACCAGCGCGAGGCTGCGTCCGCCGAGCAGGCGCTCGACCAGCGGCGCGGTCCGCGCGGCCTCGGCGAACGCGGGCAGCGAGTGGAGCGGCGGCGCGAGCCCGTGGCGGGTCAACAGGTTGCGCGTGTGGCGCGTGTCCTCGCAGATCACGCCGTCGACCTCGCGGAGCGTCTGGAGGGCCCGCGCCGAGAGATCCTGCAGATTGCCGATCGGAGTGCCGACGACAAACAGGGTCCCGGCCGGACGCGGCGGGGCCTGCGGCTCACGGCTCACGACGGCTCTCCATCCGCGTCGAATGCGTTGCACAGGTGCACGATCTCCTGCTCGTCCCCGAGGCCCAGGACCTCGACGACGTCGAAGCGCACGGGCGCGTTCTCCCATCGCTGCTCGCGCACCAGCCAGTCCGTCGCGGCAAGCACGACGCGGCGCCGCTTCGCGAGCGAGATCGTCTCGACGGGTCGCCCCGCCCCGTCATCGGCGCGGGAGCGGACCTCGACGAAGACGATCGTCTCGCCGTCGCGGCAGATCAGGTCCACCTCGCCCTGCGGGCACGCGTGGTTGCGCGCCACGATCTCGAGCCCCGTCCGCGCCAGCGCCGCCTCCGCCGCCGCCTCGGCGTCGCGCCCGCGGCTCGTCCGCTCCGAGGGGCGCGCCGGGCGAGCGCGGGGATCGTCCTCGCCGTCCGTCACGCGACGTCGACGGTCGCGTCCGCAGAGGCGATGAGCGGCGCGTGGGTGGTCCGGTGCACGACCTGGGTCAGCGTGCCGAGATACTTCACCATCTTGCCGGCGAGCTCCTGGTGCGGCGCATCGAGGAACGAGAACGGATCATCGAGCAGGATCGGCAGCTTGCTCCGCGCCGAGTAGCGCTCGAGCACGGCCAGCTGGACGGCGAGCCACGCCAGATCCTGGTCGCGGCCGGGGAGCTCCGGGAAGGCGAGCTTGCGGCCGGCCGAGGCGTGGCAGACCAGTCCCCCGCCCACGATCTCGATCGACCCGTAGCGCCGGTCCGCGAGGGCGGTCAAGTACTGCGCGATGCGCGGGACGAGCGCCGGCCCGAGCTCGCCGAGCTCGAGCTGGAAGAGGTCTGCGGCGCGCTCGAGCAGCTTCGCCGACGGATCGGGGCCGCTCGGCTTGCTCGGAGCGGCGGCGCCCACGGGCTCCGGCCTCTTCTCGGGCGCGGACGGCCCCCCCGCGACCTGCAGCTCGAGCCGCTTGATCTCCGCCTCGACGTCCGCGGCGGCCCGCAGGAAGCCCCCGCCGTTGAGCGACTGGATGTCCCGCTCGAGCTCCTGCTGTTCGGTCCGGAGCTTCTTCTGCTCGTCGAGCGCGCCGGCGACGGCCGGGTCCTGCCGAAGGGCGTCGACCTTCCCCTGCAGCGCCTCGACCTTGGCGCGGAGGTGGTCGCGCTGGCCGATCCGCTCGGCGAGCTCCGTCGAGCGCTCGATCTCCATCTTCTTCAGGAGCGCGCCGATCTCCGCCGTGTCGAGCTTGAACTGCGCCTCGATCTTCTTCAGGCGCTCATCGAGCAGCGCGATCTTCCGGGCGACGCCGTCGCGGGACTGCAGCTCACCCACGAAGACCAGCGCGAACCACGACGCGGCCGCGAAGGCGGGGATGTCGAGCAACGCGAGCACTTTCCAGGGCGAGAAGATCCCGGCGAGCAGGAAGAGCACGCCGGCGCCGAGCGCGCCGAGGAAACGCGGGTCGCTCTGCACCGGGATCGGGTTCGCGTGGGCGCGCCGCTCCTCGAGCTGCTCCCGCTCCGCGTCGACCTTGCTGATCGCGTCATTGCGCCGGCTGCCCGCGGTCTCGTAGGCCGCGATCTTCGGGCCCAGATCCGCCGGGAGCGCGTCGAGCGCGGCGAACGGCGCGAGCGTCTTCTTCGCCGAGCCGAGCTCCGAGTCGGCGTGCGTCAGCGTCTTGATCTTCTCCTCGAACTCGAACAGTTTTGCGCCGATGCCGTCGGAGATGAACTGCAGCGACTCCGTCTTCTTCGCGTTGGCCAGCTCGGTCGTGCACTGCTCGAGCCGCTTGACGGCCTGCTCGTGCGACATCCCGCCGCCACCGCCGCTCTTCTCTGCCTCATCGAAGCCCTGGAAGCCGCGGAACTTCACGTCGGCCGCCTTGGGCGCGTGGGCCCCGTGGCCGCCCTTGGCGGGCTCCGGCGCCTTGAGCCCGCTGAGCGGCTTGGGGTTCTGCGCGGCGGTCTCCGCGTCCCAGTCGCGCAGCGTCGGCAGGCGCTCGGCGGCGATCGAGAAGAGCTCGCCCCAGAGCGGGCGCGGCGGCAGCCCGACGCTGGTGCGCAGGTACTGGCCGATCTCGATCGCGTCGGAGGTGAACGGCACGAACTTGCCGCTCGACGATTCGAGGCGGTGCAGCGCCGTGCCGCCCCGCAGATCGCGGACCAGCCGATAGGTGAACGAGTCCTTGGCGAGGAACGTGATGCCGGCGCGGACCACCGCCGCGTCCGGCGCCTCGAGCCGCCCGTCCTCCGGGCGCGGGCGACCATCGTAGAAGAGGAGCGACTCGAGCACGGGGCGCAGCTGCGCCGTAGCGGGCGCGCGAAGCACGCAATGACCCGCCGCGAGCGAGACGCGGGCCTGGGTCGGCCATCCCTTGATGCCCTGCACGACGAGCTCGATGAGGCGCATGTCGGCGCGAGGCTAGCGCAGGCTCCGTCGCCGGGGGCACGGATTTGAGCGCGCCGGCTTCGAGCGCCACGAACACGACGGCCCCGGAGGGAGCCGAAGCTCCCGGCCGGGGCCGAGGGCGCATCGAGGCCCGGACGACTCAGGCCTTCGCGGGCGCGTCGACGCGATCGTCCTCGCGCAGGCGGGCAGCCTTGCCCTCGAGCCCGCGCAGATAGAAGAGCTTCGCGCGGCGCGGGGTCGAGGTGGAGAGGATCTCCACCTTCTCGATGCGCGGCGAGTGGAACGGGAAGATGCGCTCCACGCCGACGCCGTAGGAGATCTTGCGCACGATGAAGACCGAGCGCGCGCCGGCGTTCTTCTTGGCGATGACCACACCTTCGAAGACCTGGACGCGCTCCTTCTCGCCTTCCTTGATCTTGCTGTGAACGCGGACGGTCTGCCCGGGCGTGAGCTGGGGCAGGTCGGTACGCAGGAACCGGGACTCGATCTTCTGGATCAGCGCGTTGCGCATGGAGCTTCCTTAGGACTGAACGCCTGTATCGGTGGCGTCGAACCGGCGCACAATAGGAAAAAAGTGAGCGCGCGTAAAGGGCTACGTCGAAGGGTCGTCGGAAGGCTCGGCCAGCAGCCTCCGATCGAGGGGGGTCGGCACGAGTCGGGCGAAGAGATCGGGCCGCAGCCGGCGGGTCCGGAGCAGCGCCTGCCTCCTGCGCCAGCGAGCGATCTTGGCGTGATCGCCGCCCTGCAGGATCGCCGGGACCTCGGCGCCGCGGAAGCTCGGAGGGCGCGTGTAGTGGGGGTGCTCGAGCAGCCCCTCTTCAAACGACTCCAGCGCGGACGACGCGCCGTTCCCGAGCACGCCGGGCACGAACCGCGCGCAGGCGTCGATCACGCAGAGCGCGGCGAGCTCGCCGCCGGTCAGCACGAAGTCGCCGAGCGAGAGCTCCTCGTCGACCCAGGCGCGCACGCGCTCGTCGACGCCCTCGTAGCGGCCGCAGACGAGCACGAGCTTGCCCACTCCCGCGAGCTCCCGCGCGACCGTCTGCGTGAAGGTGCGGCCGCCCGGGTCCAGCAGGATGACGCGCGCGCCCTCCCCGACCGCCGCGCGCGCGGCCTCGATCGCCGAGACGAGGGGCTCGGGCTTCATCACCATGCCCGCGCCGCCACCGTAGGGCGCGTCGTCGGTGACGCGGTGCCGACCCTCGGCGTGGTCGCGCACGTCGCGGACCGTCACCTCGAGCTTCCCGCGCTCGATCGCCTTGCCCAGGATGCTCTCCCGCAGCGGCCCGCGGACGAGCTCGGGGAAGAGCGTGAGGACCTCGACGCGCACGCTACGCCTCGTCCTCGGGCAGCGGCACGAGCACGAGCCGGCCGCGCGCCGGATCGCACTCACGCACGCACGACTCGATGAACGGGACGAACCGCTCGCGCGCGCCGTCGCGCAGGATGAGCACCGGCACCTCGCCGGCGTCGACGATCTCCACGACGGCGCCGAGGGGCGCTCCAGCGGGATCGACGGCCGCGAGCCCGATCAGCTCGGAGAAGAGGACCTCGCCCTCCTCGAGTGGGATCTGCTCTCGCTCGACGAGCACGATCCGGCCGCGCAACGCCTCGGCGGCCTCGAGCGACGCGATGCCCTCGAGCGTCACGAGCGCCTGCCCCTTGCGGCCCGGACCGGCCTTGCGGATCGAGAAGCGCTGCGGCTCGGGCGCGGCCTCGGAGAGCGCCAGCCAGAGGTGCGTGCAGCT
>CAYHCR010000204.1:0-6601 GCA_964354895.1 uncultured Myxococcales bacterium
AGCACCGCGTCGGCGAGCACGAGCGCGACCACCGCCTCCGCGATCACGCCGGCCGCCGGCACCGCACACGTGTCCGATCGCTCGACGTGCGCGCGCTGCTCGGTAAACGTATGCAGATGTACGGAGGGCAGCGCGGCCGGCAGCGTCGCGATGGGCTTCATGAAGAGCCGCAGCACGAGCGGCGCGCCGTTGCTGATCCCGCCTTCGAGGCCGCCGGCGTGGTTGCTCGCGCGCGTCAGGCGTCCGGCCGTGGCGAGGATCGGGTCGTGGACCTGCGAGCCGAAGCGCCGCGCGCCCGCGACGCCGTCCCCGAGCTCGACCGCCTTCATCGCGGGGATCGAGAGCAGGGCGCCGCCGAGTCGGCCGTCGAGCCGCCGATCCGCGGCGACGTGGCTGCCGAGCCCGACCGGCATCCCGGTCGCCACGACGACGAGCTCTCCGCCGAGCGTCTCGCGGCGCCCTCGCGCCTCGTCGATCGCGGCGACGAACCGCCCGCCCGAGGCGTCGTCGAGCGCCCGCACCTCCGAGGCGTCGGCCCGCGCGCCGAGCCCCGCGGCGTCCTCGCGGGCGAGCCGCTCCGCGTCGGCGTCGAGCGGCTCCGACTCCTCTGCGCCGATCGTCCGGACGTACGAGCCGATCCGGATCCCGAGCTCCGCGAGCAGCGCCTTCGCGGCCGCGCCGAGCGCGACGCGCATCGCCGTCTCCCGCGCGCTCGCGCGCTCCAGCACATTGCGCAGATCGTCCGTGTGGCCGTACTTCAGCCCGCCCGCGAGATCCGCGTGCCCGGGGCGCGGGACGAGGACCGGGCTCCCCTCGACGGGCCCCGGCGCCGGCGACATCCGCTCGCTCCAGCGCTCGAAGTCGAGGTTGCGCACGAGCAGCGCGAGCGGGCTGCCGAGCGTGCGGCCGTGGCGAACGCCCCCGAGCAGCTCTGCGCGGTCCCGCTCGATCTTCATCCGGCCGCCGCGGCCGTGACCGCGCTGTCGCCGCGCCAGCTCGTGGTCGATCATCTGCGCCGTCAGCCACAACCCGGCCGGGATCCCCTCGAGGATCCCGACGAGCGCGGGTCCGTGGCTCTCCCCTGCGGTCAGCCAGCGCAGTCGCGTCACGTCGCCTCCTTCGAGAGCGCCGCGTGCAGCGCGTCCACCGCGTCCGTCGGCGCGCGCCGTCCCGTGAAGCTCTGCAGCTGCACCGCTGCCTGCGCGACGAGCAACCGCAGCCCGTCGATCGTCCGCGCGCCGGCGCGCTCGGCCCGCAGGAGCAGCGCCGTCCGGAGCGGCCGATAGACCAGCTCGAACACGACCAGCCCCTCGGGGAGCACGAGCCCCGCGGGGAGCGGATCATCCGCGGGCGCGCGCAGCCCGACGCTCGTCGCCTGCACGAGCAGCGTCGCGCGCGAGAGGGGCCCGCGCAGCGCCTCGGCCGTCAGCGGGCCCGCCGTGCCGCCAGGCATCTCGACGAGCGCCACGGCCCGCGCGGGATCCCGGTTCGCGACGTGCAGCTCTGCCGCACCGCCGCGCCGCGCAGCGAAGGCCGCCGCCCGCGCCGCTCCGCCCGCGCCGAGCACGAGCACGCGCGCCCCCGACAGCGGCACGCCGGCCTGCGCGAGCGCCGCCTCGATCCCGTCCACGTCCGTGTTCTCCGCGCGCACGCGCCCGCCCGCCGCGACGAGGCAGTTCGTCGCGCCTAGCGCGGTCGCGCCCTCGCCGCGCTCGTCCGCGAGCGCGAGCGCCCGCTCCTTGAGCGGCAGCGTCACCGAGGCGCCGAGGAGCACGCCCGCCCGAAGCTCCGCGAAGAGCGCGGGCATCTCTGCAGTCGTGCAGCGGCGCAGGTCCATCCGCGCGTCGACGCCGACCGCGGGGAAGAGCCGCGCGAAGATCGCCGGCGAGAGCGAGTGGTCGATGGGATCGCCGACCACGACGTAGCGCGCCGTCATCGAGGCCCCTGCACGGCGCCCTGCGTCAGCGCGGCGAGGTGCGCGAAGAAGCCGGGGAACGAGACCTCCGCCCAGCGCGCGCCGGAGACGATCGTCTCCCCGTCGGCGACGAGCCCCGCGACGGCGAAGGCCATCGCCAGGCGATGATCATGCGCCGCGTCGAGCCGCGCGCCGCGCAGCGGGGTGGGGCCGTCGATCACGAGGCCGTCGGGCCGCTCCTCCACGCGGGCGCCGAGCGCGGTGAGACCCTGCGCCATCCGCGCGAGCCGATCCGACTCCTTCACGCGCAGCTCTGCCGCGCCGGTGATCTCCGTGCGGCCGTGGGCCTGCGTCGCGAGCACCGCGAGGATCGGCACCTCGTCCACGAGCGAGGGGATCTCGTCGGCGCCGATCGTGACGCCGCGCAGCGGACCTCCCGCCTCCACCGTCAGCGTCGCGATCGGCTCGCCGGAGCAGGTGCCCTCGTCGCTGCGGCGAACGATCGCGCCCATCCGCTCGAGCGCGCGCAGGAGCCCCGTCCGCCCGGGGTTCACGCAGACCTCGGGCAGGATCACGCGACCGCCCGGCGCCAGCAGCGCGGCGACCGCCAGAAACGCAGCGCTCGACGGATCGCCCGGGACCGACCAGCGCGCGGGGAGCTCCAGCCGCGCGACGGGGCCTTCGAGCCGCACGCCGCCCGCCACGTCTCGCAGCGGCACGCCAGCCGCTCGGAGGATCCGCTCGGTGTGATCCCGCGTCGGCGCGGGCTCGATCACCTCGAGCGGCCCGTCGACGAAGAGCCCCGCGAGCAGCAGCGCGCTCTTCACCTGGGCGCTCGCGACGGCCGTCTCCACGCGGCCACCGTGCAGTCGTGCGGGAGACACGCGCAGCGGGGCCCGTCCGTCCGTGCCCTCGACGTGTGCACCGAGCGACCGAAGCGGCGCCAGCACGCGCCCCATCGGCCGCGACGAGAGCGATGCGTCCCCGTGCAGCTCCGCAGGAATACCCGCGCCGGCGAGCAGCCCGCAGAGCAATCGCATCGTCGTGCCCGCGTTGCCGCAGTCGAGCGGACCGGCCGGCGCCCGCAGCCCGCGCAGCCCGACGCCACCGATCGTCGCGTCCGTCCCGTCCAGCGCGATCGGCACGCCGAGCGCCGCAAGACACGCGGCGGTCGAGCGCACGTCCGCGCCCGGCCCGAGCCCGGTCACGCGCAGCTCGTGGGACGCGAGCGCGCCGAAGATCAGCGCGCGGTGCGAGATCGACTTGTCCCCGGGGACCCGCAGCGTGCCCTGCAGCACGCCGGCCCGTCGGACGACGACCTCGTCCCGATCACCCGGCATGGCGATCCGGATCGATCCTCGGCGGCGCTTCCCCCCGCCGGCCCGCCGCCCACTCGCGCGCGAGCATCCGGCGCTTGCCCTCCGGCTGCACCTCGAGGAGCTCGATCGCGCTGCCGTCCGCACACGCCACCGTCGGCGGCGTCATCCCGAGCACCGTGCCGGGCGCCGCGCCCGCGCGTCCCTCGACGACCTTCGCGCGGTGGACCTTCAGCGACTCCCTGGTGCCCGGCGCGAGGAACGTGAAGGCGCCCGGCCACGGAGAGAAGCCCCGCACGCGGCACTCGACGAGCCGCGCCGGCAGCGAAAAATCCATCCGGCCGTGCGTCTTGTCGAGGATCGGCGCGAGCGTGTGCGCCGCGTCGTCCTGCTTCACGCGCAGGAGCGCGCCTGCGAAATAGTCCGGCATACCTTCCCGGAGCAGCGTCGCGCCGAGCTGCGCGAGCGCGTCGTGCAGCGTGCCGCCGGTGTCCTCGGGCCCGATCGGCAGGCGCCGGATCAGCAGCACGTCGCCGGTGTCGAGCCCCTCGTCCATCTGCATCAGCGTGACGCCCGTCTCCGCGTCGCCCGCCGCGATCGCCCACTGGATCGGCGCCGCGCCGCGCCACTTCGGCAGGATCGAGCCGTGCACGTTCAGACATCCGAGCCGAGGCAGCGTGAGCAGCTCTGCCGGCAGGATGCGGCCGTAAGCGGCGACGACCGCGACGTCCGGGGCGAGCGGCCGCAGGGCGGCGGCGAGCACGCCGTCGCGCAGTTTGACCGGCTGGAAGACCGGGATCCCATGCGCCTGCGCCCACAGCTTCACGGGCGGCGCGGCGAGCTCGCCGCCGCGGCCCTTGGGCTTGTCCGGCTGCGTGACGACCGCCACGAGCTCGGTCTGCTCGGCGAGGGCCTCGAGGATCGGCACCGCGAAGTCGGGGGTCCCGAAATAGACGCTCTTCTGACGGCTCATGGGCCGCGCAGGCTAGCCGGTTCGCAGGTCGGCTGCAGCGCCCCCGCGGCGCTTCACGCCGGCGGGCCGCCGCGCAGCTGAAACAGGCTCCGCAGCCGATCCATCACACGCGTGGTCTCGTCGCGCCGCACGCGATCGATCGCCTCCTGCGGCTGTCCCCGCGCCGCCACCGCCGCGCGTCGCTCCGCGATCGTGTTCGCGAGCGCCTGCGCGATCTCCGCGTTGCCCTGCAGCACCGCGGCGAACGACTCGCGATCGACGACCGCGAGCGCCACGTCCGTCGCGGCGCTCACGTGGGCGCTGCGGACCTCGCCGGTCAGCATCGAGCCCTCGCCGAACCAGCCGCCGGGCCCCACGCGCGCGAGCGGATCGCCGTGGCCGTCTGCATGGACCTCGACCTCGCCCTCGATCACGAGGAAGAACGTATCCCCGGTCTCTCCCTGCACGAGGATCCGCTCGCCGCGCCCGAAGACGAGCCGCCGGGCCCGCGCGCCGAGCTCCCGGATCTTCTCCTCGCCGAGCGGCTGCAGGAACGGGATCGCGAGCAGCGCCGGCCCGAGCTCGCGACCGGTGGCGACGTTGCCGTCGGTGTCGGTGCGCTGGTCGAGGCCGAGCTTCGGCTCGCGCCGGACGTAGACGGTGCGGACGGGGAACGGGATCTCGAGGCCCGCGCGCCGCAGGCGGTACCAGATCGTGCTGCGGACCCAGTCCTCTGCGCGTCGAAGATCCTCATACCGCGGGACCCAGAAGCGCAGCTCGTAGTCGATCGACGACTCGGCGAAGCGGCTCGTGAGCACGTCGGGCGCCGGCGCGCGGATCGCGTGCGGACAGTCCCGCAGCACGCCGAGCAGGAGCTCCTTCACGAGGTTCGGCGGCGCGCCGTACGCGAGGCCGACGTGGACGAGGCAGACGACGGGGCCGCCCAGCGCGCGGGAGAGGTTCTGGATCGTGTTCTTCGCGAGCTGGTTGTTCGGGATCGTCACGAGCTCGAACGCGCGCGTCTCGATCCGGATCGCGCGCCACGAGATCTCGACGACCTTGCCCTCGTGCTCGCCGAGGCGCACCCAGTCGCCCGGCGCGACGGGCCGCTCGAGCTGGAGCGACAGGCCCGCAAAGAGGTTCCCCAGCGTGTCCTGCAGCGCGAGACCCAGCACCACCGACAGCAATGCGCTCGTCGTCACGAACGCCGTGAGATCCAGCTGGAACGTCGTGCGGAGGATCACCGCGCCCGCGACGACGTAGAGCGTGCCGTCGAGCACGTCGCGAAGGATGCGAGGGGTCGCGTGCCCCTGCCGCCGCGCGATCCACAGCGCGATCGACACCGCGAGCCGGATCGCCGCGAACGCCGCGAGGCTCAGGCCGACGACGTGGATCCCCGCCTTCACGGTCGGCGCCGTGGCGACCGGCAGCACGCGCTCGAGCAGCCGCAGCAGCAGCGCGCCGATCGCCATCCAGGCCGCGCCCGAGGCGTCCGCGCGCAGCGGCGGATCCCGCGTCAGCACGCGCACGCCGAGCGCCGCGCACGCGAGGATCGCGAGCGCCCAGATGCGGGACCAGCTCTCGAGGAGTTGGAGGATCGGCTCCATCGCTTCAGTGCACGCGCGGCAGCAGCGGCAGCGCCGCCACGATCGCAGCCTCGGCCGCCGCGAGCTCCGGCAGCCGTCGCATCGCGTCTGTCGCGTCCGACCGCGCCGCGAGCTCCACGAAGAGCCGCTCGTGCCCGCCTTCGGCCCGCGCGAGCGCCCCGTAGAACGCGCGCAGCCCCTCGTCCGGCAGCGCCTCCGCGAGCAGAGAGAGCCGCTCGCACGAGCGCGCCTCGATCAGCGCGCAGAGCAGCAGTCGATCCACCCGGCGCTCCTTCTGGCCGGTCCGCTGCAGCGCGAGCAGCGCCTTCGCGTAGGGATCGCCCTCGTCGCGGCCCAGCGAGAGCCCGCGCGCGACGATCCGATCATGCACCTGGCGGAAGTGTCGCAGCTCTTCGGTCGCCAGCCGCACCATACGCGCGACGAGGACGTCGTCCTCCGGATAGGCGCTCACCAGCGCCATCGCGGAGGCCGCGGCCTTCTTCTCGCAGTGCGCGTGATCGACCAGCACGCGGTCGAAGCCGGCGACCGCGATCGCGACCCAGCGAGGGTCGGTGTGGCTCGTGAGGATCGTGGGCATCGCCCGCTCCGTAGCAGAGCGCGCCGGACAGGTGAAGCGTCAGCGCCGCCGGCGGAGCTTCTCGACCGCCTGCGCGTGGAGCACGAAGAGCGAGATGCGCGCGCGGTGCTCCTCGGAGAGCTCCACGAAGCGCAGCGCGGCAGAGGTGCGGGACGAGAGGCCGTGCGTCTTCACGCCGCGGCGGATCACCTCCGCACGTCCGTGGATCCGCAGCCCCTCTATCTCGAGCTCCAG
>CAYHCR010000205.1:0-6575 GCA_964354895.1 uncultured Myxococcales bacterium
GGCCCGGCTCGACGATCCCGTCGACGGCGCGCAGGCGGACCACCAGCAGCGCGAACCCCCCGAGCGCGGCCGCGTCCCTCGCGAGCGCTTCGAGGGCGGTCTCCATGCGTGGTGCCTCCGACGCCCGAGGCTAGCAAAGCGGCACCTTGACCGGGGCCACGCGGCTGGCACAGTCACCCGACGTCGATGCTCCGCACGCCGCCGCCGATCGCCGGGCTCTGGCTCGGCCTCACCTGGATCGAGGTGCGCGATCGCCTCGGCGAGCCGCCGCGCCAGCGCACGCTCTCCCGCTTCGACGCGCTGCTGTTCTACGAGGGCCTCGCCGTGCGGCTCACGGAGAACGTCGTGACCGAGCTGCTCGTGGAGCTCGACGGGCCGCACGCGCCGCTCCCTTCGGCGCGCGCGGGGATCCAAGCGAGGTGGGGCGATCCGGACGGGCGCCAGCCGGGCGTCGAGCCGGCTGCCCTGCGGTGGGACGGGCCGGACTTCGAGGCCGTCGTGATCTTTCCGGCCGACGCGCCTGATCGGGCGCGCACGGTCATCTTCCGCCGGCCGCTGCCGGCGCCCTGAACGTCCCTCCGGCTCCCGGGCCGGGGCGGAAGAGGAGCGAGTCATGGAGTCGACCGAGGTGCGGCGCGAGCGGCGCGAAGACGGGATCACGATCGTGACGATCGATCGACCCAAGGCGCTCAACGCGCTGGATCGCACGACGTTGCTGCGGCTCGGCGTGCTGCTCGACGAGGCGGCGGCGGATCCGGCGCTGCGCGTGCTCGTGGTGACAGGCGGCGGCGAGAAGGCCTTCGTCGCCGGCGGCGACATCTCCGCCATGGCGTCGATGACGACGCAGGAGGCGCACGCGTTCGCGCGGCTGGGGCAGGGGGTGCTCTGCAGGCTCGAGGCGCTCTCCGTCCCGACGATCGCCGCGCTGAATGGCTTTGCGCTCGGCGGCGGGCTCGAGCTCGCGCTCGCGTGTGACCTCGTCTATGCGTCGGAGAGGGCGAAGGTCGGCCAGCCCGAGGTGAACCTCGGCGTGATCCCCGGCTTCGGCGGCACGCAGCGGCTGCCGCGTCGCATCGGCCCGATGAAGGCGCTCGAGCTCTGCGTGACGGGAGACATCATCGACGCGGCGACCGCCAGAGAGTGGGGGATCGTGCTGGAGGTCTTCCCGGCCGCAGAGCTGCTGCCGAAGGTGCTGGAGATCGCCGCACGCATCGCCTCGCGCGGGCCGCTCGCGGTCGCCGCCGCCAAGCGGGCGCTGCGGGCAGGGGGGCAGGCCGATCAGGCGACGGGCTGCGCGCTCGAGCTCGAGGCGTTCGCGGTCCTGTTCGGCACGCAGGATCAGAGGGAAGGTATGCAGGCGTTCCTGCAGAAGCGGCCGGCGCGCTTCACCGGGGCGTAGCCGATCCGCCGCGCTGGTAGTTCATCACCAGATACATCCAGCACTCGTCGCGGCCGAGGTTCACGTAGCTGTGCGCGACGTCGGCCGAGAACACGACCGAGTCGCCGGCGACGAGCTCGCGGCGATCGCGGCCGATCTGCAGCTCGAGCGCGCCGGCGGTGACGATCAGGTTCTCGCGGGTGCCCGGGCGGTGCGGCTCGGCGTCCTCGCGCGAGTGCGGCGCGAGCCAGAGCTCGTAGAACTCGGCGGCGCCCGCGTCGCCGAAGGAGAAGAGCGCGCGGGACGAGAAGCGACCGTCTGCGCCCAGCAGCCGCTTCGCCTTCGCCCGCGGCGTGACGATCGTGCCGGGGCGCAGCTCGGTCGAGAGGAGCGCGGAGAAGGGGACGGCGAGCGTCTGCGCGAGCTTCCAGACGAGGCCGATGCTCGGCGCGGTGCGGCCGAGCTCGATCTGGCCGAGCAGCGTGCGGCTCACGCCGGCCTCGCGGGCGAGCGTGTCGAGGCTGAGCCCCTGCGCCGCGCGGTGCTCGCGCAGGTTCTGGCCGACGAGGGCGTCGAGCGTCGGCTCGGCGGCCTCCTCCGGCGTCGGTTCATCCGGCGCGGGCGTCGTCGCGGCGACAGGGAGCACGACGGGTCGTCCAGCGGCGATCCAGCCGCTCGTGCCACCGTCGAGGCTGTAGACGCGCTGGCGGCCGATCGACGCGACGAGCTGCGCGGCGGTCGCGCTTCGCCCGCCCTTGGCGCAGACGAAGATCACGCCGTCGTTCGGCGCTGCCTTCGTCGGATCGGCGCGCACCGCGGCGAGCGGGACGTGGCGCGCGCCAGGCAGGTGACCTTGGGCCCACTCGTCCGGCTCGCGCACGTCGACGACCTCGACGCCGCCCTCCGCGACGAGGCGATCAAAGGCCTCGAGATCGATGCGGATCATCCTCCTGCCCCCTGCAGGCGCAGCAGCGCCTCGATCAGCGCGTCGACGTCCTCGCGCACGTTGTACGGCGCGAACGAGGCGCGCACCGAGCTCTCGTGGCCGAGCCGGCGCAGGATCGGCTGGGCGCAGTGGTGTCCGCCGCGGACGGCGATGCCCTCCCGATCGAGCGCCGCAGCGACCGCCTGTGTCGTGTGGCCCGCGAGGACGAAGGAGAAGACGCCTGCCTTCTCCTGCGCGGTGCCGAGGATCGTGAGGCCGGGCACCTCTGCGGAGCGGCCGGTGACGTAGGCGAGCAGATCGTGCTCGTGGCGGCCGACGTTCTCGAGGCCGACGCGCGAGAGCCAGTCGAGGGCCGCGCCGAGGCCGACCGCGTCCGCGATGTTCCCCGTGCCCGCCTCGAAGCGCGCGGGCGGGCCGTGGAACCGCGTCCGCTCGAACGTCACGTCCTCGATCATGTTTCCGCCGCCCTGCCACGGCGGCGTCTCCTCGAGCGCCTCCTGCGTGCCGACGACGGCGCCGATCCCGGTCGGGCCGAAGACCTTGTGGCCGGAGAACACGAAGAAGTCGGGGGCGAGCGACTGCAGATCGACCCGCAGGTGCGAGACCGCCTGCGCGCCGTCGAGCAGCACGCGCGCGCCGTGGCGGTGGGCCGCGTCGATCATCGCCTTCGCGGGCGTGATCGTGCCGAGGGCGTTGGAGACGAGCGTCAGCGCGACGAGCCGCGTCTTCGGCGAGAGGAGCTCCTCGTACGCCTCCAGCACGATCTGCCCGCGATCGTCGACGGGCGCGACGCGCAGCACGGCGCCCGTCGCCTCGCAGAGCTGCTGCCACGGGACGATGTTCGCGTGGTGTTCGAGCGTGGTGACGACGAGCTCGTCGCCGGCCTTCACGTGGCGGCCGCCCCAGGCCTTCGCGACGAGGTTGATGCCTTCGGTCGCGCCACGCACGAAGACGACGTCCTCCGCGCGGCGGGCGTTGAGGAACCGGCGGACGGTGTCTCGCGCGCCCTCGTACGCGTCGGTCGCGCGGGCGGCGAGCGCGTGAGCGGCGCGGTGGATGTTGGAGTTCTCGTGCTCGTAGAAGCGCACGAGCCGGTCGATCACGGCGCGGGGTTTCTGTGTCGTCGCGGCGTTGTCGAGCCAGACGAGCCGCTTGCCGTGCACGCGCTCCTGCAGGATCGGGAACTCACGCCGGAGCGCGTGGGCGTCGAAGGCGCCGGCGGTCGGCGGCAGGGGCGGGACCGGCTCGAGCTCGTACGCGGGGGCCACGGGCGCAGCGGCCGGGGGCGCGTCGGGCGGGGCGATGCCCAGCGTGAGGAGCGGGACGCGGAGGGAGGTGGCGTCGAAGCCCGGGAGGTCGGGGGAGGAGAAGAGGGCGTCGAAGCTCGGGGGGGAGGAGAAGGGGTTCTCCGGGGGCGGCGCCTGCGTCGGGGGCGGCGCCTGCGTCGGGGGCGGCGCCTGCGTCGGGGGCGGCGCCGGGGCGAGCGACGGGCTGATCGTGGACGCGTCGACCGCGGTCGGCGTGCCGTACAGCGTCGGCGCGATCCCGGGTCCGACGGTCGTGGTCGGAGGAGCGGGCGGCGCGTCGAGGCCGCCGCCCGACGCGGGCGCGCCAGGCGGCGCGGAGAAGTACTCATTCGCGAGCCGCGCGACGAGCAACGTCAGGCTCGACGGCTCGGGCTCCGGATGCGTCGGCGCCGTCGGCACGCGCGTCACGCCCGCGCTCACGCCGGGCGTGGGAAGGTGTGCCGCAGGCGGGCTCGAGGCGGCGGCGACGCCGGGAGAGAAGAGCTGCGCCTCGGCGGGCGCCCGATCGTCAGGGATACTCATGGTAGTGGTCGACGGTGACGCCTTCGAGCAGCCCGAGCGCGTCGTGCGTGAGCACCGCCGCCGAGCAGTAGAGCGAGAGCAGGTACGACGCCGCGCCCTGCCCGTTGATCCCCATCATGCGGATCGAGAGGCTCGGGCTCACCTCGCCCGGCAGCCCGGGCTGGAACAGGCCGATCACGCCGCGCTTGCGCTCGCCCGTGCGGACGAGCAGCACGTCGCTGCGGTTCTTGTCGACACGCACCTTGTCGCTCGGGATCAGCGGGATCCCGCGCCAGGTCAGGAACGGCGCGCCGAAGAGCGTGATCGTCGGAGGAGGCACGCCGCGGCGGGTGCACTCGCGGCCGAAGGCGGCGATCGTGCGCGGGTTCGCGAGGAAGAAGGTCGGCTCCTTCCAGACCTTCGCGAGCAGCTCGTCGAGATCGTCCGGCGTCGGCGGCCCCTTGCGCGGCTTGATCCGCAGATCGGGATCGACGTTCTTCACGAGGCCGTAGCTCGTGTTGTTGACGAGCTCCTCCTCCTGCTTCTCCTTGAGCTTCTCGACCGCGAGCGAGAGCTGCTCCTTCACCTGATCCATCGGGCTTCGATACAGGTCCGACACGCGCGTGTGGACCTCGACGATGGTCGTCACGGAGCTGAGCACGTACTCGCGGGGCTGCAGCTCGTAGTCGGAGAGGCCGACCGGCAGCGCCTCCGTCGGATCGGGCGTGCAGCGCAGCGCGAACTTCTCGTCGAGGGCCTGGTTCACGCGGAAGACACCCGCCTCGACCGGCACCCACGGGAGCAGCTGCGTCACCCACCGCGGGGTCGCGCCCCGCCACTGCGGCGGCGTCTTGGTGATGTTCGAGAGCTGGCGTGCTGCGCGCTCTCCGAGAAACTTCGCGTCGGCCATGGGGCGCCTCTCAGGAAGAAGTTCGAGCGGGAGGATTCCAGAATCGGGGGACGCCGTCGATCAGGACGGACGGGGTGTCAGCGCCGGCCAGGCGGCGGCGGGGAGGTCACGCGTGGTACCTTCCGGCCCGTGTCCGACGCCGGCTGGTTCGTGTACGTCCTGCGCTGCCGCGACGGCTCGCTCTATACAGGCATCTCCAACGACGTCGCCGCGCGCGTCGCCCGGCACGACGCAGGGAAGGGGGCGGCCTATACGCGCGCACGCCGCCCCGTCGCGCTGGTCTACCAGGAGCCGGCGGCCGACAAGGGGGCCGCGTTGCGTCGCGAGGCCGCGATCAAGGGGCTGACGCGCGCGCAGAAGCTCCTCCTGATCGCGCCGCCGAAGCGCCAGCGCCGCCCGCGGGCGTGATCACTTCGCCCGCGCGATCGCGCCGGTCGTCCCGCGCACGGCCCGCAGGTAGTCGGCCGGTGCGAGCAGGATCTGCGTGCCCCGAACCCCCGCGGAGATCGAGACGACGTCGAAGAGCTCGATCGTCTCGTCCACGAAGACCGGGTAGTCCTTCCGGCACGCGAGCGCCGTCACGCCGCCGCGGATGTATCCGGTCAGCGGCGTCACCTCCTTGAGCGAGACGACGTCGGTGTTCTTGTCTCCGGTGACGCGGGCGAGCGCCTTGAGATCGAGCGCCTGGTCCCCCGGCACGACGGCCAGCAGCACGCCGGTCCGGTCGCCGCGGGCGACGAGCGTCTTGAAGACCTGCTCGGCCGGGAGGCCGACCTTCCGGGCGACGCTCTCGGCGGTCAGGTCGTCCGGATCGATCTCGTAGTCCTTCAGCGTGAAGGAGATCCCGAGGCCCTCGAGCTGGCGGACGGCGTTGGTCTTCACGGGGCCGCTCCTTCCGCTCGTTGGACAGATGGTCAGCGCGTCACGTACATGATCCCGAGACACATCTCGTCCGCGGTGCCTTCGCCCCACTCGACGTCGGCCGGCGGGCGCGGCACCCCGTCCACGATCGGCTGGTTCTCCGCCGAGTTGTCCCAGTGACACTCGATCGAGAGCTTGTCTCCGGGCTGGTAGACGATCGGCGAGGTGAAGCGGTAGCTGCCCTGCCAGTGGAAGTCCCACGCCGGGATCTCCACGAGGCAGGTGTCGTCGAGGCTGTCGAACCGATCGATCATGAGCTTCGCGCTCGTGCCGAGCTGGTGCATGTGCAGCCCCGCCGTGTGGATGGTGAACGGCGTGTTCGACCCGATGACGCCGTCGGAGAGCGTGCCCATGAAGGGCGCGATGTTCAGATCGAAGAAGTGTCGCTGGTCCGTCGCGCCCGCCGGGATGTCCATCGTGCCCCGCAGCCAGCTCGGGTTCGCGATCAGGAGGGTGTGCGCCTCCTTCTCCACGAAGTCGTCGATCTTCACGTCGACCGAGGTCAGATCGGGCAGGGCGCCCGCCGTCGTCGTGTTGTAGTGCACCTGGATGACGACCTTGCTGCCCGGCTCCATCCGCATGCCGGTGCCGGTCGTCCTCGTCCTGATAGAT
>CAYHCR010000206.1:0-6535 GCA_964354895.1 uncultured Myxococcales bacterium
GTGCGCCGTGGACTCCCTCCGTGTCGCGCGCCTCAACGAGAGCAACGACTTCGACCTGCGGCTGACGCTGCTCGCGGGCGGGAAGGGGCTCGATCGCCGCATCCGCCACACGCGGGTGCAGAAGCACGGCCTCGCGCTCGCGGGGTTCTTCCACCACATCCACCCCGAGCGCGTGCAGATCTTCGGCAACACCGAGCTCGAATACTTCGGCTCGCTCGCCGCCGAGCGGCGCCGTGAGATCGCCCAGGGCTTCTTCCAGCAGCCGCTCGCGTGCGTGGTCTGCACGAAGGGGCTGCCCGTCCCGGTCGAGATGCTCGAGGAGGCGGAGCGCCAGGGCGTGCCCCTCTTCTCGTCGAGCCACCTGAGCTCGACGATCATCATCCACCTGCAGGACTTCCTCGAGGAGATGCTCACCGCCTCCTCGAGCCTGCACGGCGTGCTGCTCGATGTGTTCGGCGTCGGGGTGCTGCTGCTGGGCAAGAGCGGCATCGGCAAGAGCGAGTGCGCGCTGGATCTCGTGATGAAGGGCCACCGGCTCGTCGCCGACGACATCGTCGACATCAAGCGCAAGAAGCAGGACTCCGTCTACGGCTCGGGCTCCGAGATCATCAAGCACCACATGGAGATCCGGGGCCTCGGGATCATCAACATCAAGGATCTCTTCGGCATCGCCGCGGTGCGCGATCGCAAGAAGATCGAGCTCGTCGTCGAGCTCGTCGACTGGGATCCGCACCAGGAGTACGACCGGCTCGGCATCGAGGAGCAGAGCTTCACGATCCTCGACGTGCCGATCTCGATGCTCGTCGTGCCGGTGCGGCCGGGCCGGAACATGACGACCATCATCGAGGTCGCGGCGCGCAACCAGCTGCTCAAGGCGCAGGGCCATCACTCCGCCAAGGAATTTCAGGATCGGCTCAACCGCCACATCGCGGAGGGCCGGCAGGGGCGCGGCCTCGGAGACGAGATCGAGTGACGACGGCGTTCAAGATCGACGAGGTCGTGCTCGTCACGGGCCTCTCCGGCGGCGGCAAGTCGACCGCGATCCGCGCCCTCGAGGACGCGGGCTTCTTCTGCATCGACAACCTGCCCGTGCCGCTGCTCGGCAAGCTCGTCGAGCTCTTCGAGGCCTCCGCGGAGCATCGCCGGCTCGCGGTCACGGTGGACATCCGGGAGCCGCGGTACCTCGCCGAGGCGCCGGCACGAGTGGCAGAGCTGCGCGCGCGCGGGGTGCCGCTGCGGGTCGTCTTCCTGGACGCGTCCGACGCCGCCCTGCAGCGGCGCTTCTCCGAGACGCGGCGCCGCCACCCGCTCGCGCCCGAGGGGACGATCTCCGAGGCGATCGCGGAGGAGCGGGGCGCGCTCGCCGCGCTGCGGGCCCTCGCCGACGAGGTGATCGACACCTCGGCGCTGAACATCCACGAGCTCAAGGCGCTGCTCTCCGGCCGCTTCGCCTCGCAGGGCGGCGTGCAGCTCTCGGTCGACGTGACGAGCTTCGGCTTCCGCAACGGCGTGCCGCCGCAGGCCGATCTCGTCTTCGACGTGCGCTTCCTCCCGAACCCGCACTTCGTCCCGGAGCTCCGGCCGCGGACCGGGCGCGATCCGGAGGTCGCCGCGTACGTGCTCGAGCACGCGGAGACCCGCGAGCTGCTCGCGAAGATGACGGACCTGTGCACCTTCCTGCTGCCCCGCTACCGCCGCGAGGGGAAGGCGTACCTGACGATCGCGATCGGCTGCACGGGCGGCAAGCATCGCTCCGTGGCGCTGGCGCGGGCGCTCGCGGCGACGCTCGGCGGCGAAGGGATCTCGATCCGCGTCTCCGATCGCGACGCGGACCGGGAGTGACGATGCGGACGGGCGGCGCGGCGTAGCAGGGCAGGGGCGCGCGGGGGCTTCCCGGCGCGCGTCAGGGGTCTAGGCAGCCGCTCCTTCCAGCGGGGGCCGCGAGGAGCGCGATGGTCGGTGTCGTCGTCGCCGCACACGGGCAGGTCGCCGGCGCCCTCGTACGGGCCGCCGAGGCGATCGTCGGTCCGCTCGCGCCCATCGACGTGATTGATCTCGAGTCGAGCGAGGGCTTCGACGGCGCGCGCCGCCGGGTCGCCGACGCGATCCATCGCGCGGAGTCGGGCGACGGCGTCGTCGTGCTCGTCGACATGTTCGGCGGCACGCCCTCCAATTGCTGCGTCTCGTCGCTGCAGGACGGCGCGCTGGAGATCGTCACCGGCGTGAACCTGCCGATGCTCGTGAAGCTCGCGGCCCTGCGCCAGCCGGAGGTCTCCGTCCGCGCGCTGGCCGAGGCGCTCGCCAACCACGGCCGCCGCAGTGTCCTGCTGGCGGGCGATCTCGTCCGCGCGGCAGCGGCCACCGGCGTCGAGCGCGCGCGATGATCGCCCACGTCCGCGTCGACAACCGCCTGGTGCACGGCCAGGTCGTCAACGCGTGGGTGCCTCACCTGCGGGCTCGACGCGTCGTCGTCGCCGATCCCGAAGCGGCCGGCTCGGCGCTGGTTCGAGCAGCGATGCAGCTGGCAGCGCCCGACGGCGTCGCGGTCGAGATCCGGCTGCCGGCCGAGGTCGACTGGGCCGCGCTGCAGGAGAGCCGGGAGGTCGTGCTCGTGCTGGTGCGCGACATCGCCGACGCCGCCGACGCGTACGCGCGCGGCCTGCCGAAGGGCCGGCTCGTGCTCGGCAACGTCCACGCCGCGGCCGGGCGGCGGGCCGTGACGCCGTCGGTCTTCCTCTCGGACGGCGAGGTCACGATGCTCGAGGCGCTCGCGGCGAGCGGAATTCAGATCGACGCGCAGGCCGTGCCACACGAGGCGCCGCTCTCGCTGCCGGAGGTCGCCCGGCGGGCGCGGACGGAGTGACGGGCTCGCTCCCCCTCGACGTGCTCGCGTGCGCGCTCGTCGGCGCCCTGCTCGCGCTGGAGCGGACCGCGTTCCTGCAGGCGATGGTCGCGCGGCCGATCGTGGCGGGGCCGATCTTCGGCGTGCTGCTCGGCGCCCCGGAGGCGGGGCTCGCGGTGGGCGCGCCGCTGGAGCTGCTCTTCCTGGGCGCGGCGGCGATGGGCCAGGCTGCGCCGCTGCACGATGGGCTCGTGGCCGTCGCAGCGGGCACGTTTGCCGCTGCAGCGACCGCCGCCGGGGCGCCGATGGGCGTGGCCGCGTCGGTCGCGTGCCTCGTCGCGCTCCCGTTCGGCTGGGTCGGGCGGGCCGCTGATCGCGCCTTCGTCGTGCAGCTCGGCGCCCGGGCGACGCTGGCGCGGGCGCACGCGGAGGCCGGCGATCCCGACGCCGCGCTCGCCGTGCACCTCGGCGGGCTCCTGCGTCCCAGCGCGCTCGGCGCGCTCGTCGCCGCGCTCGGGGCGCTCGCGGGCGCGGGCCTCGCCGTCCCGATGCAGGCGCTGGAGCACGGCCGCTTCACCGGGATCGGGCTCGTCTGGGCCGTCGGCAGCGGCGCCGCGATCTCCCTGGCGACGGGCTGGCGCCGGATCGTCTTCGCAGCTGTCGGCGCGAGCGCGGTGATCGCGCTGATCCTCCGCGGCGCGGCTCCTTGAGCCGGCCGTCCCTGCCGGTGCCGCGGCGCGTGCTGCTGCGGGTGCTGCTGCGCTCGCTGTGGCTGCAGGCGTCGTTCGAGCCCGCCGGCATGCAGGGGCTCGGCTTCGGCTGGGCGATCTTCCCGGCGCTGACGCACCTGTATCCAGACCCTGCCGCGCGGCGCGACGCGGTCCGGCGTCACCTCACGCCGTTCAACTGCCACCCGTACGCCGCCGCGGCGGTGATCGGCGGCGTGATCGCCCTGGAGGCCGACGTAGCGGCGGGCCGCCGGCGGGTCGAGGACGTGACGGCCTTCAAGCGCGCGCTGATGGGGCCGCTCGCGGCGATCGGCGACTCCTTCTTCTGGCTGGCGCTGCGCCCCTTCGCGGGCGCGCTCGCGGCGGTGCTCGCGCCGTTCGTCGGGCTCTTCTCGGTGCCGATCTTCCTGCTGCTGTTCGACCTGCCCCACGCGCTGCTCCGGGCGACGTGGCTGGTGCGCGGCGCGCGGCTCGGGGAGCAGGTGCTCGGCGCGGTCGGCGCGGCGGGGCTCCCGCGCAAGGCGCTGCGGCTGCGGGACTTCACGGCGTTGCTCGGCGGCGCGGCGATCCCGCTCGCGGCGCTGGCGCTGCTGCCGGGCTCGGCCGGTCGGCCGTCGGGCGGGCTGCACCTGCTCTCGCACGGGGCGCTCGCGCAGGCGCCGGTCGCGCTCGCGGTCGCGGCGCTCGCCGCTGCGGCGGGCACGGCGCTCTCGGCGCAGGGCCGGCTCGTTCCGCTCGCGCTCACGCTGCTGGCGCTCGGGCTCCTGTTCGGGGGATCGTGACGCATCGGCCCGGCGACGCCGGCGCAGAGAGGACGCGGATGGCGGACGTGGAGCGGCGTTGCAGGATCGTGAACCGGCTCGGGCTCCACGCCCGCGCCGCGGCCAAGCTCGTGCAGGCGGCCAACCGCTTCTCGGCCGAGATCACGCTCGTCAAGGACGGCTCGCCGGCGAACGCCAAGAGCATCATGGGCGTGCTGATGCTCGCCGCCGCGCAGGGCAGCGAGCTGACGCTGCAGGCGAGCGGGCCGGACGCGCCCGCCGCGCTCGCCGCGATCGAGGCGCTCGTCGTCGATGGCTTCGGAGAGGACAAGGGATGAGCCGCGCGCCGAGCGTGCTGCTGACGGGCATCGGGGCCTCGGCCGGCGCGGCGGTGGGGCGCGTCTTCGTCATCGACCGACGCAAGGTCCGGACGCCGAAGCACCACGTCGATCCGCTCGACGCCGAGGAGGAGGTCGAGCGGCTCGAGCGCGCGCTCGAGCTCTCCGACGAGCAGCTCGTCGAGGTGCGAGAGCGGCTCGACGAGAGCGATCCGCAGCACGAAGAGCACGGGATGATCCTCGAGGCGCACCGCCTCATGATCGAAGATCCGCTGTTCTGCGGCGAGGCGATGCGGCTCATCCGCGAAGACCTGCTCAACGCGGAGTGGGCGGTGCGCAAGTCCGCCCGAAAGATCCGCGAGCAATTCGAGCAGCTCGAGGACGAGTACTTCCGCGAGCGCAAGCAGGACGTCGACTTCGTCGCAGATCGAGTCATCCGCAACCTGCTCGGCCAGAGCCCCGACGTCGACACCGGCGAGCTGCCGGACGACGCGATCGTCGTCGCGCACGATCTCTCGCCGGCCGACGCGGCGATCCTGCTCGCGCCCGGTCGGGTGCTCGGCCTCGTGACGGATCTGGGCGGCACGACCTCCCACACGGCGATCGTCGCGCGCGCGCGCGGCATCCCGGCGGTCGTCGGCGCGACGCGGGCCAGCGAGCTCGCGGCGCCCGGCGAGGTCATCGCGATCGACGGCGATCGCGGCATCGTCATCGTGCGGCCGAGCGAGGAGCAGCAGGCGCAGTTCTTCGATCTTCGCGAGCGGCGGGAGCGGCAGCGACGTCAGCTGCAGGCCGAGCGGGATCTGCCGGCGGAGACGCGCGACGGCACTTCGGTCTCGCTCGCGGCGAACGTCGAGTTCGAGAGCGAGGTCCCGCTCGTGCTCGACACGGGCGCGCACGCGATCGGCCTGTATCGCACCGAATTTCTCTACCTCGGCCGCGAGTCGATGCCGGGCGAAGACGAGCAGTACGAGACCTACCGACGCGTGCTCGAGCAGATGGCGCCGCGGCCCGTCACGATCCGCACGCTCGATCTCGGCGGCGACAAGATGCCGAGCGAGAAGGGGCGCCGCGACGAGGCGAACCCCGCCCTCGGCCTGCGCGCGATCCGGTGGTGCGCGCGTCACCCGGAACACTTCCGCGCCCAGCTGCGGGCACTTCTGCGGGCGAGCGTCCACGGGAACCTGCGCATCCTGTTCCCGATGATCTCGGGGCTGACGGAGCTGCGCGAGGCGCGCGCGGCGCTCGAGGGCGCCCGCGCGGACGTCGCGAAGGACGGCCACCGCGTCGCGGACAAGGTGCCCGTCGGCGTGATGATCGAGCTGCCCGCCGCGGCGCAGATCGCCGATCGGCTCGCGCGCGAGGTCGACTTCTTCTCGATCGGCACCAACGACCTGATCCAGTACGCGATCGCGATCGACCGCCAGAATCGCGACGTCGCCTACCTCTATCGGCCGCTGCACCTCGCGATCCTCCGCATGCTGAAGTTCGTCGTCGACGCCGGTCACGCCGCAGGCATCCGCGTCGCGATGTGCGGCGAGATGGCCGGCGAGCCCTACTACTCGCTCGTGCTGCTCGGCCTCGGCGTCGACGAGTGGTCGATGGCGTCCACGGCGATCCCCGTCGTGCGCCGCATCATCCGGGCGGCGTCGGCGCGGGAGGGGCGCGAGCTGCTCGAGCAGATCCTCGCGCTCACGACCGCTGAGGAGATCGAGCGCTTCGTGCGGGCGCGGATGGACGAGCGGTTCGGCGAGGTCCTCTCGGCGCGTGAGGCGTGAGCGGTGGGATGGGCGCTGGCGGGGGGCTCTTCACGGCCGCGCTGCTGCTCGCGATGATCGTGTTGGCCGGCCGGTGGCTGCTGCGCCG
>CAYHCR010000207.1:0-6500 GCA_964354895.1 uncultured Myxococcales bacterium
CCCCGCCGGCGCGCTCGTCGTGCGCGCGCGCCTCGATCGCGCCGACGCAGCGCGACCGGCCCGGTTCGACGCGCCGCTCCTGCCGCCGCCCTCGCCGTTGCTGGCGCATCCGGACGATCGCCCGCCGGTCCGTCACGTCGCGGACGGCCTCTGCCTCGGAGATCCCGGCCTGCGGGCGAGGCTGCTCGACGCGCTCGGCCGGGCGACGCCCGACGATCCGGCGAACGTCTTCCACGAGGATGGCTACGGCCTCGCGCTGCACGACTGCGATCGCGCCGAGGCGGGCCGCTGGGCCGCGCGCGCCGCGAAGGAGGCCTCGGCGAGCGCCGCGCAGGGCTGGCTCTGGGCGCTCGCGGCACAACTGCCCGACGACGAGGCGCTCGACGCCTTCGCCGCGGCGCCGCCGGAGGCGGTGCTCGATCTCCACACGACGCTCTGGGCGCTCGATCGACCGGCGCCCTGGCACCCGGCGCTCGCCGTCGAGCTCGCGCGCCGCATCGCCGAGGCCGATCCGGACGCGCCGCTCGACGCCGACGCGATCGAGGCGGCGGTCACGGTCCTCGCGGCGCAGGGCTCGCCGGAGGCCGTCGAGGCGCTGCGGACGGCGCGCGCTGCGACGCCCGAGGCGCTCCGGCCCACCTTTGACCGCGGCCTGGCCGCCGCGCGGGACGAGCGGCTCGTCGCCCTCGCCCACGCCGCGTGCCTCGCCGACGGCGAGGAGGCGTGCGCGTCGCTCTGGGGCCTGCGCCGCCGCCTCGGGCTCGAGCCGCTGGACGAAGACGCGCTGCGGTCAGGTGTGCTCGACGGCGACCTCTTCGTGCCGCTGCTGCTGGAGCGCCGCCCCACGATCCGGCCTGCGCTGATCGCCGCGCTGCGCGCCTGCCTCGCGGATCCGGCCCCCGCGCCCGAGTGCCTCGGCTGGCTCTCCGTCGTCGACTGGAGCGCCGCGCGCGACGCCCTCCCGGCGCTGCGCCTGCTGCCGGCCTTCTCCGGCGACGAGGCGCTGCCCGAGCTCCGCGAGCTGACCGTCGCCCTGCGCCGCTTCCCGACCGAACCCGCGCTGCTCGCGCACCTCGAGGCGGCGCTCGGCCCCGCCGCGCCGCCTCCGATCGATCCCGCGCTGCTCGAGGGGCTGCTCCCCGGCGGGGTGCGCCATCGCCTCGCCGCGCGCGGCCACGTCGTGCTCTTCGATCCCGACCGCGGCTTCGCGCCGGCCGATCACGACTCGCTGGTGCGCCACGCGCTCTCGAGGGGTGGCGTGCCCTTCGAGCGCTTCGCGCTGGAGCAGCTCGCCCCGGCGCGCGTCTCTCCGGAGGGCTCGCGCTGTGAACTCGTCGCGTGGGAGGGTGGCGAACGGCTGTCGCTGCCGCTGCTCTGCGCAGGCGCAGAGGTGAACACGCCCGCCTCGCTCGGGTTCGCCAACGAACTGCTGGCGCGCGCCGGGCGCCCGACGCGCGTGGTCGAGCTCGATCCCGAGGGGCTGCCGGGCGTCTGGCTGGTCGGGGACGAGGCGGGGCTGCGCGCGCTGCAGGCGGAGCGGCTGCTCGAGCTGCCGGTGGGTGACGCACCCCCGACGACGGAGTGAACGATGGGACGCTGGGACTTCCTGTACGACCTCAAGCCGGTCGCCGCCGTCGAGGTCCTGCTCGACGAGGCGGCGAAGTCGCTCGTCGAAGATCTGCAGCGCTGGCCGCCGCCGGTCGAGTTCGTCGAGGAGGGGCCCGACGGCGCCGCCGTCACGGCGCTCCTGCTCGGCCCGCGGCCGCACCCGTCGGTCTACCGCTCGGCGTTGCTGCTCACGCGGCTCGATCTCGAGCGGGAGTTCGAGCAGCTCGAGGCGTGGCGCACCGAGGGCTGGAAGAGCGCGCAGCACACGCCCGCGGAGCGCGACGCGGCCGTCTTCCTCTGGCGCTACGTCTCGGAGTGGATCTACGGGCTGAGCGAGTCCGTCCGTTCGCCGCTCGGTCGAAAGAAGCTCGTCGCGCTCGTCGAGCGGATCGAGCGCGGCCTCATCGCGCCCTCGATCATCCACTGACTCGATCGTCCGCTGCGTACGGTCACGGCCGCGCGAGCACCAGCCCGCGCAGCTCCGTGTAGTCCTCCATCGTGAAGCGCGGGCCCTCGCGCCCCAGCCCGGAGGCCTTCACGCCGCCGTACGGCATGACGTCGTGGCGGAAGCTCGGCGCCTCTCCGACGATCAGCGCCCCGACCTCGAGCCGCTCGGACGCCCGCGAGATCCGCGCCACCTCTCGCGTGAAGAGCGCGGCCTGCAGCCCCCACGCCGAGTCGTCGACGATCGCGAGCGCGGCCTCGAAGTCCGTGAAGCGCTGCAGGCATAGCGCCGGCCCGAAGAGCTCGTCGTCCCAGGCCTGCAGGCCGGGCCCGGCGTCGTGCAGCAGCGCCGGTCGCAGCAGGCGTCCTTCGCGGCCGCCGCCCTCGACCCGCGCCCCGGCGGCCTGCGCGGTGACCAGCCACGCCTCGATCCGATCGGCGGCGCGGTCGGAGATCACGGGGCCGACCAGCGTCTCCTCCCGCGCGGGATCTCCCACGCCGAGCGTCGCGAGCTCGGCGCGGAGCAGCCCGAGGAAGGCGTCGAAGACGGCGTCGTGTACGAGCAAGCGCTGGAGCGAGATGCAGACCTGTCCGGCGTACGCGAACGCGGAGCGGGCGCAGCTGCGCGCCGCGCGCTCGAGCGCGGCGTCCTCGCAGACGATCGCCGCCGCGTTCCCGCCGAGCTCCAGCACGACGCGGGCGCGGGGCGCGAGCTTCTTGAGTCGCCAGCCCACGGCCGCGGATCCGGTGAAGGAGAGCACCGCCACGCGCGCGTCGGTCGCGAGCCGCTCGGCCTCCTCGTTCGCGCACGGCACGACCTGCAGCAGGCCGTCCGGCAGCCCGAGACCACGCGCGATCTCTCCGACGATCCCCGCGGCGCCCGGCGCCTCCCGCGGCGGCTTCCAGAGCACGGGCGCGCCGACCGCGAGCGCCGGCGCGACCTTGTGGAGCCCCAGATTGAGCGGAAAATTGAAGGGCGAGATCGCCACGACGATCCCGGCCGGGACGCGGCGCCACTGACCGGAGAAGCCCCGCGACGCCTCGTCCAGATCGAGGGAAGGGCCGACGCCCTCGCAGCGGGTCAGCTCTGCGGCACATAGACGCAGCGTCCCGATCCCCCGCGCCACCTCGACGCGGGCCAGGCCGCGCGGCTTGCCGGCCTCGTCGACGATCGCCTGCACGAGCTCTTCGCTGCGGCGCTCGAGTCCCGCCGCGAGCGCCTCGCAGGCGGACCTCCGCGCCGCCGTCGAGAGCGCGCGCCCCGCCTCGCGCGCGCCCCACGCCGCGGCGAGCGCGTGCTCGATCCCTTCGCCGGACAGCTCTGCGACCTCTGCGACGAGCCGGCCGTCCCACGGCGCGTGAACGGGCGCCCAGCGCGCGGGCGGCGGCGCCCCGGCGGCGAGCAGCGGCGCGATGCGACGCACGTCGGCCATCGCTCACTCCTCCTCGACGACCGGAGCCCGCTTCTTCGGCCGCTTCGCCGGCGCCTCGTCCGCCTCGTCCTCGACGACCGGCTTCTTCTTCTTCGCCGCAGGCGCAGGCGCCTCGTCCTCTTCCTCCTCGACGACCGCCTTCTTCTTCGCGCCCTTCTTCGGCGCAGGCGCCTCGTCCTCCTCCTCCTCGACGACCGCCTTCTTCTTCGCGCCCTTCTTCGGCGCAGGCGCGGCCTCCTCCTCCTCGACGACCACCTTCTTCTTCGCGCCCTTCTTCGCGGCCGCCTCGGCGACGCCCTTCTTCTTCCCGACCCCGGCCTTGGGCCCCGGCGCCGCGTCGACCTCCTCCTCTTCGTCTGCGCCGCCCCGATACGGCGCGATCTCGACGCCCTCGAGGCGCCGGGCCGTGAGCAGGTCGCGCAGGGTCCGCTTCTCCGCGGCGTTCTCGCTGCGCACCCGCTCGAACGCGCGACCGTCCTCCTCGTGCGCGTCGACCTCTCGCCGCCAGTCCTCGCGCAGCTCCTCCTCGGTCGGGGAGACGCGGGCCCTGGGCACGGGTCGGGCCTTGCGCTCAGGCGCCGGCTCCTCGACGTCGCGCGCGGTCGGCTCGTCCGGCACGGCCTCCTCGTCGGAGGCCTCGTCGGTCGCGTCGACCTCGTCGGAGGGAGGAGCGGCCCCGGCCGCCAGCGGCGCGAGAGCGCAGAGCAGGATCAAGAGGCGCGTCATGGCGACGGAAGCTAGCAAGCCTCCGCCCGACGCGCGCGGCGGCGGCTACTGGGCCGGCACGCAGATGGGCTGCTCGCCCGGGCTCGCGTCGCAGCGCTCGAGGTTCGCGCAGATCGGCTCGGCCGGATCGCACTTCCGCAGGCAGGTCGGCCCGTCGCCGAGGTCGCGGCACGACGTGCCCGAGACGCAGGCGGGGACGCAGCGCTGGTCGCGGCAGATCCGCGCGCCGATGAGGCAGGTCTTGGGGGCCGGGCAGGTGTCGTTCGCCGGATCGCAGATCGGCTTCACGACGACGCCGAAGTTGTGCGTGTCGTCGTCGGTGTAGTCGCCCGGCGGGACCTGCAGTCCTTCCTCGCAGCCGAAGCCGACGACCTCGCCCGTCGGCTCGGCGGTCAGGGTGTTGCGATCGGCGCTGTAGAAGACGCTCTGCACGAGGAAGGTCTCGCCGCCCGAGGTCACCGGCAGCCCGAACGCCGGCGCGGGGATCGTGTCGGAGGCCTCCGTCACCTCGCCGGTGTTTCGGACGACGACGTTCGCGAGCGCCTCTACGTCTGCGGACGCGTTCACCGCCGCGCAGTCGAGCGCCTCGCCGTCCGGCTTGCGGCCGTGCAGGACACGCACGAGGAACGAGCGCGCCAGATCCGGTCGCACACCGTCGAGGCGGCTGACGACCTTGATGTTTCCGCGCTGGAGCGTGCCGTCCGGCTGGATGGGACCGGCCGCGCGGCAGGCGCCCGCGACGCAGATCTCGTTGATCGAGCCGGAGAGATTGCCCTCGCACGTCGGGACCTGCGCGGCGCACTCCTCGCCGCCGATCACGCAGCGCGAGAACGTCGCGCACCCGGCGTCGAGGCAGTCGATCGCGCCGTTCGCGTCGTCGTCGAGGCCGTTGTCGCAGAGCTCCGTCGAGGGCGCGCCGCCGGAGCCGCCACCGCCGCCGGCCGGATCGCTCGGGGCTTCGCCCGAATCACACCCGACGACGGCGACGAGGGGGAGGAATCCCGCCGCGAGCGCCGCGGTGAGCCAGAGGTTCGGGCGCGCGCGCATCAGTTGCACTCCGTGTCACAGACGCCGTCATTCGGCGCGCACGCGCGCGTCAGCTCGGCGCCCTGCTGGTCGGTGAATCGGCGGCAGAGGAAGCCGCGCGGGCAGCCCGTCTCCGGGCACTGCGGCAGACACGAGCCGTTCAGGCAGAGCCCGCCGGGGCCGCACGATGCGTCGAGGCCGGACGAATTGCAGTCGGAGCAATAGAGGACGTCGGCCGCGACGCAGCGCAGCGCCGTCTGGTTGCAGACCTGGCAGGGGTCGCAGACGTCGTTGATCTGGCAGACCCCTGCGCCGCCGACGCACGCGCGCGTCGCGGTGTCACAGCGCTCCTGAGGCGCGCAATCACCGTTCGTCGCGCAGCCCGCGCGGCACGTGAGCCGACCGTCGTCCCCGCGGGCGCAGATCTGGGAGAGCGGGCAGTCGGCGGAGTTGCGGCAGGTCGACACACACTCGCCCTCGACCGCACCCGGCTCGAGCCGGCACACCTTGTTCTGCGCGCAGTCGGTGTTCGAGACGCAGCGCGCGATCTCCTGGCAGAGCGCGTTGATGCAGCGCTGGTTCGCCTGGCAGTCGCCGTCGCCCGTGCAGGAGGGCTCGCACGAGCGCGAGACGTTGTTGCAGACGAGGCCGAAGCTGCAGCCCGAGGCGCGCGCGAGGCACTGCCCGATCGAGATGTCGCAGAACTGCTCGAGCCCGTCCGTGCAGTCGGCGTCGGCGTCGCAGGTCTGCAGGCTGTCCGGGACGCAGGGCTGTACGTCCTCACACGTCGTCACCGGGACACACTGGCCGTCGGCGCAGCGGGTCTTCGGGTTCTCGCAGCCGTCGCCGCACGCGAGGCCGCAGGCGCCGACCGGCACGCCGTCCGCCTTGACACACTTGTTCCCGGCCCCGCACTCCTCGTCGATCTCACAGGGGTCGCAGAAGGCGCGCAGCGGGCGGCAGATCCGGCTCTGCTCCTCGCAGAACGAGCCCGCGCCGCAGTCGGCGTCCGCGCGGCAGCCGGGGACGTCGTCGACGCAGAGCCCCGTGATCGGGGCGCACGACAGTCCGTCCGCGCAGCCCTCGTCGCTGGTGCAGATGCACTGCTTCTTGCGGGCGTGGCAGGCGAGCCCCTCCTGGCACTCGGCGTCGACCGAGCAGCTCGCGCCCGGCGCGAGCCGACCGGTGTTCGAGCTCGGCGCGACGGGCGTCCCCTCGTCGGCGGTGCACGAGGCAGAGAGCGCCGCCCACGCGACGAGCGCC
>CAYHCR010000208.1:0-6491 GCA_964354895.1 uncultured Myxococcales bacterium
CGCGCGCTCGCGACGACGCACCCCGCCGCCACGCTCGCCCTGCCCGCGCTCGGGCCGGACGACGCGCGCGCGCTCGTGCAGGCCGTGACGGGTCGGGCCGCCTCGGACGAGCTGCTCACGGCTGCGGCCGGCAATCCTTTTCTGCTCGTCGAGCTGGCGCGGGCGACCGCGACGCCCGGCCGCGAGGCCAGCGCCGAGCAGGCCCTCGCGGCGGCGATCGACGAGCGCCTCGGGCGCGCGGGCGAAGGCGCGCGGGAGCTGCTCGAGCTGCTCTGCCTGCTCGGCCGCCCCTCCTCCGAGGGGCTGCTGCGCGGCGCGGCCCTCGCGCCAGTTCCCGGCGCGCTCGTCCGGCTCAAGGCGGCGCGCCTCGTGCGCGGCAGCGACGCGGCGCTCGAGCCGTACCACGATCGGTTCCGCGAGCTGCTGGTCGCGGGGCTCACGGGACCGACGCGCGCGGCCCGGCACGGCGCGCTCGCCCGGGCGCTGCGCGCGGCGGGCGGGCCCGATCCGGAGGAGCTCGCCCACCACCTGCTCGGCGCCGGCGACGCGCCCGCCGCGCACCCCTGGCTCGTCGCGGCGGCGGAGCGCGCAGGTGCGCAGCTTGCCTTCCACCGGGCCGCTTCGCTCTACGAGCGCGCGCTCGCGACGACGGACGGCGATCGCACGTCGCTGCAGATCCGACTCGGCGAGGCGCGGGCCAACGCGGGGCTCGGCGCAGAGGCCGCGGAGGCGTTCCTCTCGGCGCTGCCAGGCGTGGCCGCGACGCGCGGCCGCGAGCTGCGTCGGCGGGCAGGTTCGCAGCTCGTCCGCTGCGGCCGCGTCCCCGAGGGGCTCGCGCTGCTGCGGGCGGTGCTCCACGAGCTGGGGGAAGGGCTGCCGGAGACGCCGCGCCGGGCCCTTGCGCTGCTGCTCACGAGCCGGCTGCGGCTCGCGCTGCCGGACCGCGCGTTCCGGGAGCGGCCGCCCGAGGCGCGCGATCCGGCCCTGCTCGCGCGGGTCGACGCGCTCGCCGAGAGCTCGATCGGCCTCGCCGCGATCGACAGCATCCGCGCCGCCGCGCTGATGGCGCGCGCCCACGTGCTCGCGCGCGGGGCCGGCGATCCCGCGCGGCTCGCGGTCTGCCTCGGCTTCGAGACCGCCTTCGTCGGCAACGGCGGCGGCCCGACCGAGCCCCGCACGCGCGCGCTCGCCGCGCAGGCCCATGCGCTCGCCGAGCGGAGCGCGGCGCCCTACCCGCTCGCCACCGCGAAGGGCGGCCTCGGCATCGCCGAGTTTCACCTGGGCCACTACGCGCTCGCGCAGGGCCTGCTCGCCGAAGGCGCGGCCACCTTCGAGCAGCGCTGCGCCGGCGCCGTGAAGGAGGCCTTCACGCTCCGGCTCTTCTCGATCGCGGCGCTCGCGATGCGCGGCCGGCTGCACGAGCTCGCCTCGGCGGTCAGCGAGCAGCAGGCGGCCGCGAGGGCACGCGGCGATCACTTCGCGACCGCGAACCTGCTCTCCGGGCTGCCGAACCTCGTGCTGCTGGCCGCGGACACACCGGCCGCCGCCCGCGACGCGCTCGCCGAGGCGCGGCGGCTCTTCGGCGCGGACGGCTTCGGCATTCCGCACTTCTTCGATCTCGTCGGCCGCTGTCACCTGGCGCTCTACGAGGGCGACGGCGCCGCGGCGCTCGACGCGCTCACGCACGGCACCCCTGCCCTCGTCCGGCAGCTCTCGCGCCGCACGCAGTGGATCGCCCTGTACGAGCGCTGGCTGCGCGGTCGCGCCCGGCTCGCGACGGCCGCCGACGCCCGCGCGCTCCGCGAGGTGGAGACCGACGCCCGCGTGATCGAGCGGCTGGGCCGCCCGTGGGCGCGCCCGCTCGTCTCGCTGCTGCGCGCGGGCGTGGAGGCTCGTCGCGGCGACGACGAATCGGCAGAGCTGCACTACGAGGCCGCAGCCCGCAGCGCGACCGAGGCCGATCTGCTGCTCCACGCCGCGGCGGCGCGGCTGCGGCTCGCCGGGCTGCGCGGCCGCTCGGGCCACGAGGAGCGCGCGGCGATCGTCGCCCTCGGCGCCGCCGATCCCGACGCGATGGCGCGCCTGCTCGCCCCGTGATCAGGGCATCGGCGGCGCCGCGAGCACGGCCTTGAGGAGCTTGCGGCCTGCCACCTTCCCCACGGAGGAGGCGGCGTTCTGGCGCGCGAGCGCGGCGGAGAAGCCCGGCTTCGTCACGGTGAGATCGACGGCCGACAGCACGAGCGACTCGGCGCTCGTCCAGCGGCCGGTCACGCGGATCGAGCAGCTCAGAAAGCCGCCGCCCATCCCGATCTCCTCCGGATCGCTCGTCGATGCGGCGACCGTGAAGAGGTCGTCGCCCGCGCCGACGTCGGCCGCGATCCCGAGCTCGCGCAGCGCGCTCGTCACGCCGTCGAGCACGAGCCCCGTCTCCATCGGCGTGAGCCCGTCGATCGAGCCCGCGACCACCTTCACCTTGCGCGAGAGCAGCTTCTCCATCGCCGGGTCCGCCGCGCGCAGCCGCGCGAGCACCTGCAGCACATACTCGCCGCCCGAGGCCTCCTCGGAGAGCGACAACGAGTCGGAGGAGGGAAACGCCGCGACCATGAGGAGCGCCCGCAGCTCCGCGCGGCCGTTCGCCTTCGCCTTCTCCGCGACCGCCGCGCGCGCGCGGTAGGCCGCAGCGAGCCGATCGGGCGTGCCCGAGCTGCCCTGGTTCGACCCATGCGGGAAGGCCTTCATGAAGGCCTCGATCGTCTCGGCGGCCTGCTGGAATCGCCCGTCGCGGACATGCACGAGCGCGGCCTGCTCGGCCTTGTACCTCGCGTCGTTGCGCGCCGCGTCCGACGCCTCCGCCCCCGCCTCACCGGCCACGAGCAGCAGAGCCAGCCCCATCCACGTCATCGAACGCATGTCACTCCCCTTCACCTGGCGGGCGTCGAGAGCCCCAGCTCCCACCGCCCGAACAACTTCCGCCGATGCTCCGGCTCCGGGACCACGTAGGCCCGCGCGCCGTCGTGCCAGACAGCGAGCTCGAAGCGTCGCTCTTCGAGGGGCGGCACGCGCCCCTTCAGCTCGCGCACCACGCGCGCCGCGGCCTTCTCCCGCGTCGCGGGATCCGTCAGCAGCGGCCCGAGCGCCTTGTCTCCGAGCAGCCGCACGGCGCCCTCCGCCGTGGGCACCGCCACGACCGCGCGGACGCGGTGCGCCACGTACCCGAAGGGCTTGGGCTGCGCCTCGGCCACCTCGACCGTCGCCCGCACGTGCTTCGCGAGCCGCCACGTGACCGGGTCGGCGGGCGCCTCGACGTCCTCGGCCCGCGTCCGCGTCGCGCCCTCCGCCTCGTTGGCGAGCATGCCGTCGTAGTCGTCCGCGGCGAGCGCCCGCAGCCACGCCTCCGCGACGCGGCGGACGTCCTTCGCGCGCCGCTCCGGTGAGAGCGCGAGCGCGCCCGGATCGTCGGGCCTCCGCGTGGTGCCGGCGTCCTTGAGCGCCTCGCGCTCCGCCCGCGAGACCCCGTGGATCTCCTCGTCGTCGTGCGCGGGCGCCGCGGCGAGCAGCGTGCACGTCAGCAAGCACAACCCCGTCATGCCCGCGCCTCCCGGATCCGCACCGCCGCGACGACGAACTCTCCCTCGATCCGCCAGACCAACTCCACAGCGAACGGCCCCTCGCCGCGCGCGAGCCGCAGCAGGACGCCCGGCGGATCGAGCGTCACCTCCGCCTCCTCGAAGCCGACGTAGCGCCGCACCCGCGGGAAGAGCGCCTTGTAGACCGCCTCCTTCGCCGCGAAGCGCCCGAGCAGCGCCGCCGTCCGCGCCGGCCCCTCGACCGGCAGGGCCGCCCGCTCCCGCTCGTTCAGCACGCTCTGCTCGATCGCCGCCCGGGGCGCGACGAGCCGCTCCAGATCGACGCCCACCGTGCCCTCCGCGTCGCGGGCGCACAGCGCGATCGCCCGGCCGCCCTTGTGCGCGATCGACGCCGTGATCCCCGCCGGCAGCACCGGCTCCCGCCCCGCGCCGGGCAGCACCGCAGGCAGCACGATCCCCGCCGCCGCCGCCGCCCGCCGCAGCGCGAAGCGCCCACCCACCCACTCCGCGCGCCGCCGGCCGAGCGTCGCCGCGTGGGCCCGCTCCGCCTCGTGAAGCTCTGCCAGGACCGCCGCAGGGATCTCCGCACCCGGCGGCGGCAGCGCGACCGAGGCGAGCGGCCCCAGCGGCGTCTCTTCGACCGGCGCGGGCTGAAAGGGGCCGTACGGCACGTCGCGGACGCTACACCGCGCGGGCGCTCGCGTTCGGCGCGCGGGCCGGGCAGGGTGCGCGCCGTGGCCCTCAACGCCGGCTTCACGTACCGCGAGCGCATCGACGGCCGGGCGTCGGGCCGGCGCGTGCTCGCACACCTCGTGGCGAGCTTCACGCACACCGACGAGCCGGAGTGGCGCGAGCGGCTGCAGCGGGGCGAGGTGACCCTCGACGGCCGCGCCGCCGTCGGCGACGAGACCCTGCGATCGGGCCAGTCGCTCGACTGGTCGCGGCCCCCGTGGGACGAGCCCGAGGTCCCGCGACACTTCACGCAGATCTTCTCGGACGACGCGCTGCTCGCCGTGGACAAGCCCTCCGGCCTGCCGACCATGCCCGGCGGCGGCTTCCTCGAGAGCACGCTGCTCGCGCTCGTCCGCGCCGAGGCGCCGCTCGCGAGCCCCATGCACCGGCTCGGTCGCGGCACCTCGGGCCTCGTCCTCTTCTCCCGCACGGCCGAGGCCGCGCGCGCCGTCCAGTCCGCCTGGCGCGGCGGGAAGGTCTGCAAGCACTACCGCGCGCTCGTGCAGGGGCGGCTCTCCGGCGAGCCCTTCGTCATCGACGCGCCCATCGGCCCGATCGCCCACCCGTCGCTCGGCACGCTCCACGCCGCCGATCCCGCCGGCCGACCCAGTCGCAGCGTCGTGCGGGTCCTCGAGGCGCGCGACGACGCCACGCTCGTCGACGTCGAGATCCCCACCGGCCGCCCCCACCAGATCCGCATCCACCTGGCCTTCGCGGGCCACCCGCTCGTCGGAGATCCGCTCTACGCCCCCGGCGGACGACCGCTCGAAGGGTGCCGTTCGCTGCCCGGCGACGGCGGCTACCTCCTGCATGCCTTCACGCTCGCGCTGCCGCACCCCACGACCGGCGCGCCGCTGGCCCTGCGCGCACCGCCGCCCGGCCCGCTCCACGCGGCCGCGGACGACGACCCTGCTTGACCCGTCCGGGCCCCTCGAGCGGCGGCCTCCGCGACCCGCGCGCCGACCGAACGCCCGCTCCACGCGACGAACGCCCTGCGTGAACGCGCCGGATGCGCGCGAAAACCTTGCGCGACCGACAAAGAGCAGCCGAAAAACCGCGCGGATCTGCTAGCCCCTCGGCGGCCAACTGCTTGCATTCGGGCTGGCCGACTCTTTCCTTTTCGACCTCCGACCCGGGAGACGCGGCATGAAGGTGCAGGACCTGATCATCGGCATGGCCGGCTCGGGCGGCGACGGCGTCGTCAGCGCCGGCGAGTCGCTCCTCCAGGCCGCCTCGGCGACCGGCTATCACGCCCTCATGACCAAGAGCTTCGGCTCCCAGATTCGAGGCGGCGAGTCGAGCTGCCGGGTCCGGCTGGGCACGGAGCCGCTCCAGAACCCGGGCGGCGCGCTCGACGTCGCGGTCGCGCTCAACTGGGAAGACTTCCTCAAGTTCGGGGCGGAGCTCCCGCTCAACGAGCACACCGTGCTCCTCCACGAGGAGAAGGCCGGGCCCGTGCCCGAGATCCTCGTGGAGCGCGGCCAGTTCCCGACCGAGGTGATCTCGATCCCCATCTCGGAGCTGACCAGGAAGAGCGCCGGCACCGAGAAGGCCAAGACGAGCGTCGTGCTGGGGCTGCTGGCCGGCTGGTTCGGCATCCCGACGGCCGCGCTGCGCAAGGGCCTCGAGAAGAAGTTCGCCAAGAAGGGCGAGGGCCTGCTCGAGGCCAACGAGAAGGCGCTCGCTGCGGGCATCGAATTCGCGAAGAGCCATCCACTCAAGAATCCTCGAGAGATCGCCGAGGCCGCCGCCGCGAGCCCGAAGCTCCTGCTCGACGGCAACGACATGTGTGCGGCTGCGGCGCTCTTCTCCGGCTGTGAATTCTTCGGCGGCTACCCGATCACGCCCTCGACGGAGGTGATGCAGCACCTCACCCGCGAGATCTGGAAGTATGGCGGCGCCGTCCTGCAGGCCGAGGACGAGATCGCCGGCATCGGCGCGGCCGTCGGCGCCTCCTTCGCCGGGAAGAAGGCGATGACCGCCACGAGCGGCCCCGGCATGGCGCTCAAGACGGAGATGCTGGGCCTCGCGACGATCGCGGAGTTGCCGCTGGTGCTCCTCAACGTGCAGCGCGGCGGCCCCTCCACCGGCCTGCCGACGAAGCCGGAGCAGTCGGATCTGTTCCAGGCCGCCTTCTCCGCGCACGGCGACGTGCTCCGCCCGGTGCTCGCG
>CAYHCR010000209.1:0-6478 GCA_964354895.1 uncultured Myxococcales bacterium
CGCGGAAGCGATCGATGAAGCGCTGCAGCTCGGCGCGCTGCTTCGTGAGCCGCTCCGCCTTGAGCTGGAGGTTGAGCGACTCCTCCGCCCGCAGCCGCTTGTAGTCGTCGAAGCCGCCCGGATACGAGCGCACGCCCTCCGGCTCGATCGCGAGCACGCGCTCGGCGTGGCGGTTCACGAAGCCGCGATCGTGGCTCACGAAGAGCACCGCGGCGCGCGAGCGATCCAGAAACCCGTCGAGCCACGCCTGCGAGGGCACGTCGAGGTGGTTCGTGGGCTCGTCGAGCAGCAGCACGTCCGGGTCGATCAGCAGCAGCCCGGCGAGCGCCGCCCGCATCTTCCATCCGCCGGAGAAGTGCGCGATCGGCCTGGAAAAGTCGGCCTCCGAGAAGCCGAGGCCCGAGAGCAGTTCCTCCGCGCGGTGCGCGCCGTAGCGGGCGTCGAAGCCGGCCAGGTGCTCGTGCAGCTCTGCCAGGCGGCCGGCGAGCTCCGTGCGCGCCTCGTCGTCTTCGGCCGAGGCGAGCTCCTCGTGCAGCTCGCGCTCTTCCCGCTCGAGCGCCTCGCGGCCGGGCACCGCCGAGCGGACGCTCTGCACGAGCGTGCCGGGCGGCAGCTCCGCGATGTCCTGCGGCAGATAGGCGAGGTGCACGCTCTTGCCGAGGTGCACCTCTCCTTCGTCCGGCTCCTGCTGCCCCGCGAGGATGCGGAAGAGCGAGGTCTTGCCCGAGCCGTTGGGCCCGATGAGCGCGATCTTCTCGCCCGCGCCCAGATGGAACGAGGCGTTCTGAAAGAGCAGCTTCCGGCCGAACGCGAGCGACAGTTCAGCCACGGTGATGAGCGCCATGGGGCGCGGAACCTAGAGCATCGGGGGGGCGGAAGTCCTAGCGGGTCTGGACGTGCAGCTCGAAGGCGCCCCCCTCGCGGGCATAGGAGTCGACGACGACGAGGTAGTCGCCGGCGGGCACGTTCGTGAGCTCGAGCACGGAGTAGCCCCCGAACTCGGAGTCGTCGCCGCACGCGAGCGGCGGCTCTGCGCCCGCGCCACACGCGAGCAGCACGCTCATCACGGTGTCAAAGGTAGTCCCGTCGCCGACCGTGGAGAGCGCGAGCGTGGCCGCCGGCGACCCGAGATGAATGCGCACGATCCCTTCGGGCCGGCCGGTCGAGACGTTCGGCGTGCAGCCCGCGGGCGGATCCCAGAGGCTCGCCCCGCCGGCCGCGCCGTAGACGATCGCCTCCTCGGGGCCGGCGTTCACCACGATCGCGGCGTTGCAGTCGGTGGCGCGCAGTCCTGCAGGCGCCTGACAGTTGTTCGTCGCGCCGACGCGGCCGGGCGAGCAGACCGAGCCGACCGCGCAGGTGTCGAAGCCGCGCGGATCGCAGCTCTGGCCGTTGCTGCGCCGCGGGATCGGCGCGGCGGACGCCTCGACGCGCGCGCCGACGTGGCCGTGCGAGTCGCGCGCGGTGGCGGCGAGCTTCGGCGAGAGCGCCTCGAAGCCGGGCGCCGACCACATCTCCGCGAAGAACGTCCCGTCCACGGCGAGGCCGACGGCCGGCAGCTCCATCGACGTGCTCTCCGGCGTGCCGTCGTTGTCCAGATCGAGCGGTGCAGGATTGCCGGTCGCGTCGAGAAATTCGACGGTAATCGCCTCGAGATCATCCTCCGGCTCCGGCCCGGCGAAGAGCACGTGTGCGCCGCTCTCCGTGAGCAGGTAGGCGAAGCGCTCGAGCTCCGGCGCGAGGCCCTCCGCGCAGACCGCCGGCTCGCCGCGGCAGCCGAGGCCGTCCGAGCAGCGATCGCGCAGGAACGCCACGTCGCACGCCTCGCCCATCGCGCGCACCGGCACCACGGTGGGCGTCGCGGTCACCTCTGCAGAGGCGTGTCCCGCGGCGTCCAGCAGGGAGACCGCGATCGTGGCGACGCGGGCCGCGTCGACGCCGCGCACGACCAGGGTCCCGGACGGTGCGGCGGAGTCGACGTCGTCCGGCAGCGGGATACGCAGGTTGCTGACGTCCGGCGAGCGGTTGCCATCGCCATCGAGCGCGACGACCGGCGCGCCAGCTGCGTCGCGCGTCTCGAGCTGGATCGAGACGACGTCGCCGTCGGCGTCGGTGCCGGCGTAGAGGAGCACCAGATCGCGGCCGGTGCGGCCCGCGAACGACGCGATCACGGGGCTCAGCTGCGGCGTGGGATCGACCGCAGCGCCGCCCTCTCCGCCGGTGCCAGCGCCGCCTGTGCCGCCTGTGCCGCCCGAGCCGCCGACCGCCTCGCCACCGTCGCCGCCCGGCGCGTCTTCGCCGCCCGAGTCATCACAGGCCGTGACCGCCATGAGCGCCGCGAGCAGCAGCGCCACCGAGATCGTCCGCATCGAGCCCCTCCGTCGCGCCCGTCACGCGGCTGACGCCGGCGCGGGGCGCATGTGTTGTCACCGGGCACTTGTGCACCTGACGTGCCGCACGGGTTCGTCACCCTTCGGCGAGCGGCCCGCGGCCTCTCAAAAGAGCGACGGGGTCGGCCCGCGCGAGCCGACCCCGTCCTTCCCTGCGCAGATCGCGCGGGGGATGCTCCGTTACGCCTCTGTGCCGCCTACAGCTCGCAGGCGACCGCGCCCACGAGGTCCGCCGCGTCGACGAAGCCGATGTCGCCGTCGCCGGTGCCGCAGTTCAGCACGTCGTTGCCCGCGCCGCCGTCGAGGATGTCGTCACCCGCGCCGCCGGAGAGGTTGTCGACCGCCGCCGCGCCCTCGAGCGTGTCGTTGCCGAGGCCGCCGACGAGCGTGTCGGCGGCAGCGTTGCCCACCAGGTAGTTGTCGAGGTCGTTGCCGGTGATCGAGTTGGTGCCCGAGCCGCCGTAGACGTTCTCCACGTCCGCCTTCACGTCGTCGGTCTCGAGCGCGAGGCCGTCGTCCGCCGCGACGCCGTCCATCGTGATGGTGAGCGCCGCGACGCGGAGCGAGTAGTCGACGAGGTCGACGCCGAGCCCGCCGTTGAAGGTGTCGCCGCCGCTGGTGACCGCGCCCTCGAGGAAGATGTCGTCGCCCGCGAGGCCGTTGAGGATGTCGGCGCCGAGGCCGCCGGTGATCGTGTTCGCGCTGGCGGAGCCCGTGAGGGTGTCGCCGCCGCCGCCGCCGATGAGGTTCTCCACGTCGGCCTTCACGTTGTCGGTCTCGAGCGCCTCGCCGTCGTCCGCGACCCCGTCGATGTCGACGACGACCGCGACGCCGCGAGCCGCATACGTGACCGTGTCGGTGCCCGCGCCGCCGTTGAACACGTCAACACCGTCGGTCGCGAGCGCGCCGGCCGTGAGGATGTCGTCGCCTGCGTCGCCGTTGAGGATGTCGTTGCCGTCGCCGCCGACGATGGTGTCTGCACCGTTGCCGCCGGAGATCGTGTCGGCGAGCGCGCTGCCCGTGAGCGTGTCGCCGACGGTGCTGCCGATCACCGTCTCGATCGTGGCGGTGACGTCGTCCGTCTCGAGCGCCTCGCCGTCGTTGGCGCCCGCGCCCATCGTGACGACGACCGCGACGCCGCGCAGCGCGTACGAGACCGTGTCGTTGGTGCCCGCGCCGCCGGTGAGGACGTCGCCGCCGCTCGTGACCGTGCCCTCGAGGAAGGTGTCGTCGCCCGCGTCGCCGTTGAGCACGTCTGCGCCGAGCCCGCCGGTGATCGTGTCGTTCGCGTCACCACCGTTGAACGTGTCGATGCCGTCGCCGCCCGTCAGGATGTCGGCCGCCTCGCCGCCATAGACCGTGACCGCGCCCGTGTAGACCGTGCCCGTGCCGTTCACGCCGGCGCCCGTATAGGTGTCCGTGCCCGCGCCGAGCGAGAGCGTGAGCGTGGGCGTGCCGACGTAGGTGAGATCCTTGGAGGTGTCGACGCCCCAGTTCATGCCGCTCGCGCCGAGCGAGACGGTGTCTGCGCCGGTCGTGCCGCGGAGCTTGAGCGCATTGGTGCCCGCCGCGAGATCGACCGTGACGCCGGGCGCCGTCGTGGAGCCCGCGCCGAAGTTGCCGTTCATGAAGTCGAGGATGATGACGTCGTTGCCGGCGCCGCCCGTGATGACGACCTTCTTCATCAGCAGCGTCGTCGCCGTGCCGAGCGGGCCCGTGCAGATGAAGCCGTTGACGAGCAGCGCGCTGTCCGCGACGCGCTTGCTGAGCACGACGGTCTCACCGGCGCCCGCCAGCGTCAGCGTCACCGTCGCGAGGGCCGTGACCGTGTCATAGACGCAGGTGCCCGTGAGCTGCGTGAGCCCGGAGAAGTCCGCGTCCCAGATGTCGCTCGTCCCGCCGAACTCCGGCTCCATTCCCTGGCCGTCGCCCTCGTACCCGCCGCACGCCACGAAGCTCCCCAGCAGCGCCGCCGTCCCGATCGCGGTGAGGCCGCGGCCGTAGTGTCCGATTCGCATGGATCCTCCAGCTCGACGACCCCGCCGAGCGATTCGTTTGCAGGTCCGTCACGTGCGTACCCGCGAGGTGTATCGGCGCGATCCGCTCCGCTCTGAAGACGACGCCCCTCCGTCTGCCCGCCGGACGGAACGCCGGCGCGTCCCGGCGCTTGTGCAATCGTCGGCCCACTCGAATACGGCGGATTTGCGGCCGTTTGGACCCTCCCGGCGGAGTCGCCGCGGACCCTCCCGGTCGCACCGCACCGGGCCCTGGGATCCGGGATGACCCCGGCGCCGCGCGATCGCGCGAGACTTGCGCCGATCGGAGCGGTGCAGCAGGTTCCCGCGCGAGGTGATCGATGGCGCTCCCGTCCCAGATGGCCCCGCTCGGTGCAAAACTTCCCGCGTTTCAGCTGCCTGACGTCGTGACCGGCGCGCCGATCGACGCCACGCAGGCGATGGGCGCGCGCGGCCTGCTCGTGCTCTTCCTCTGCAACCACTGCCCGTACGTCGTGCACGTGCGACCCGCGCTCGTGCCGCTCGCCAACGAGCTCGTCGACCGCGGCCTCGGCGTGGTCGCGATCAATTCCAACAGCGAGCGCACGCACCCGCAGGACGGCCCGCGTCACATGAAGGAGCTCGCCGCGTCAGAGAAGTGGCGCTTCCCGTTCCTCTTCGACGCCACGCAGGACGTGGCGCGCGCGTTCGGCGCCGCCTGCACCCCCGACCTCTTCCTGTACGACGCGGCCGGCGTGCTCGTCTGGCGCGGCCGCATGGACGGGAGCCGCCCCGGCTCCGGCGTCCCCTCCACGGGCGCAGAGCTGCGCGCTGCGTGCGAGGCGCTGATCGACGGCCGCGCGGTCCCGACCGAGCAGCACGCGAGCCTCGGCTGCGGGATCAAGTGGCACCCGACGTGAAGGATCCCTCCATCGAGCGCCGCAAGAGCGAGCACCTCGCGCTCGCCGCCCGAGACGAGGTGGAGGCGCCGGGCGGCTCGACGCTGCTGGAGGAAGTTTCGCTGGTACACGAGGCGCTCCCCGAGCGCGCCGCCGCCGACGTCGACCTGACGACCACGCTGCTCGGCCGCAGGCTGCGCACGCCGTTCGTCGCGGTCGGCATGACGGGCGGCACGCTGCAGGCGCGGGAGGTAAACCGCGCGGTCGCGGCGGGGGCGCAGGCCGTCGGCGCCGCCTTCGGCCTCGGCTCGATGCGGCCGCTCTTCCTTGATCCGGCGCTGCTGCCCACCTACGCCGTGCGCGACGTGGCCCCCGACGTGCTGCTCTTCGGGAACGTCGGCGCCTGGCAGCTCGAAGAGCTCGGCAGCGACGGCTGCCGGCGCCTCTGCGATCGGATCGGCGCGGACGCGCTCTGCGTGCACCTCAACGCCGCGCAGGAGCTCGCGCAGCCCGAGGGCGATCGGGATTTCTCGGGCGCGCTGCGACGGATCGAGCAGCTCTGCGCCGCGCTGGGCCGGCCGGTGATCGCCAAAGAGACCGGCTGCGGCGTCTCGCCGTCCACGGCGCGGCGACTCAAGGACGCAGGTGTGGCGCTGCTGGACGTCGCAGGCGCCGGCGGCACGAGCTGGCCGAAGATCGAGGCGCTGCGCGCGAGCGACGCCACCGTGGGCGAGGCGCTCGCCGGCTGGGGGATCCCGACCGCCGCCAGCGTCCTGTGCTGCGCGCCGCTCGGCCTGCCGCTGATCGCGTCGGGCGGGATCCGCACGGGGCTCGACGCGGCGCGGGCGCTCGCGCTCGGCGCTGCGGCGGTGGGGCTCGCGCGGCCGCTGCTGCTCGCGGCGCAGGCGGGCGGTGCGGAGGAGGTGACGCGTTGCCTGCAGCGGCTCGAGACGTCGCTGCGCGCGATCGTGGTGCTCACGGGCGCCGGCTCGCTCGGGGAGCTGCGCGGAAAGCCCCGCGTGCTGGGCCCTTCTCTGCTGCGCTGGCAGGAGGCGCTGCGGGCCTAGTCGACACGCGGCGGTTGCGCAGGCCGCTCTGCGGGTGTGGAGTGCGCCCGTCGATCCCACACAAAGCCTAAGGGGCGAAGTCCATGGAGCTCAAAGAGCTGCTCGACGGCCTGATGCAGGGGCTGAAC
>CAYHCR010000210.1:0-6476 GCA_964354895.1 uncultured Myxococcales bacterium
TCGAAGAAGGCGGAGAGGCCCGCCAGATCGGGCGTGGGCCCGCGGAAGAAGTCAGGCACCGACGGCACGTGGGCCCTCGCTCTCGTTCGCGAGCTGCTCGGCCGCCCGCCTCGCCATCCCCATGATCGTGTGCTGCGGGTTCACGCCGAGGTTGCTGGGGAAGACGCTCGCGTCCATGCAGTACAGCGCCTCGCGCTCGAAGACCGCGAGGGTGGGATCGACGACGGCCCGGCGCGGATCGCTGCCGGCGCAGGCGCCGCCGAAGAGGTGCGACGCCATCAGGTGAAAGTCGCCGGGGCGGACCTTGCCCTCGGCGAGCGGCGCGAGCTCGTCGACGCTGCGGACCACCTCGGCGCGGCCCGCGAAGCCCGGGTAGACCTCGGTGGCGCCGGCGGCGAAGAGCAGCTTTGCGAGCAGGAGCACGCCCTCGCGCGTCCGCTCGAGATCGGCCGGCGTCGGCGTGTAGACGACCTTCGCGGTGCCGGCGAAGAAGCCCGGGCGGATCGTGCCGACGGCCTCCATGCGGTTGAGCACGGCCCACTGCGCGTAGTGATCGAGCTGCGAGAGGCGCTCCTGCCACTCGGCGCCGGCGCCCGGCAGGCGCGAGGCGAGCATCTCCGGCGGCAGCGCGAGCGTCTCGAGCTTCATGCCCCGCTCGCGCAGCGGGATCTCGTAGGCCTGCGTCGCGCCGAAGCTCATCGCGATCGGCGCGTCGAACCGGCCGACGACGGCGGAGCCCGGGTGCGCGCGGAAGTTCTGCCCCACGTTGCGGCGAACGCCCGAGCGCCAGAGCAACAGCGGCGTCTGGATCGCGCCGCCCGCGACGATCACGCCGCGCCTCCCGCGGAGCTTCACGCGCTCGCCGGACGGTCGGACGCCCTCGACGCCCACCGCGCGGCGCCCCTCGAAGAGGACGCGCTCGACGCGGACCTGCGCGTGGAGCCGGCCGCCGCGCTGCAACGCGCGCGGGACGTAGCTGACGTCCATCGACTGGCGCGCGAGGTTCGGACAGCCCTGCAGGCATCGCCCCGAGCCCCTGCAGCGGGCCGCGTTGCGGAGCATCGCCTTGCCGGGCAAGCCGAGCGCGCGGGCGCCGACGGCCATCCGCTCGTTGTTGCCGCCGAAGAGCGCCTCCGCCGTGGGCGCGACCTGCAGCTCGCGCTCGATCTCCTCGAAGGCGCGCTCGAGCGGCGCGGCCTCCACGAGCGCGGCGAGCCCGTGCTCGGCGCCCCATGCCACACGTGTATCCTCCGGCATGCGCCAGATGATCCCGGAATTGATCGCGGTGCTGCCGCCGACCAGACGCCCCTGCAGCAGCGGGAAGGGCCGGCCGCCGGCTGTCACGGTCGTGCCGAAGTCCCGGAAGGTGCGCGCCATCGCCTCGATCAGCGCGGTGGGGCGCTGGTCGGGCGCGATCGCCTCGCCCTCCTCGACGAGCAGCGCGCTGTGCCCCGCGCCGGTCAGGACGCGCGCGGCCGTGGCGCCGCCGGCGCCCGTGCCGACGATCACGAAGTCGGCCTCGTCGATCCAGGCGCTCATCGGACGGCCTCGGCGGGCCTGCGGTCGTAGCCGGAGAGCGCGCGCAGGGTGGGATCGGCGAGCAGGCACATCGACGCGGCGACCTTCATCAGCAGCGTCAGCTCGCGCAGGCCGAAGGCCCGGTGGACGAGGAGCGCCGCGAGGATCGGGGCGCGATCCTGGACGGGAAGTCCTGCCAACGTGGAGAGCTGGCCGCGCGACCAGAGCGGCGAACAGCCCACGAGCACGATCGCGAGCCGCAGCCCGAGGCGCGCGATCGGCTGGCTCGCCCCGAGCATCCGCCGCATCGTCGCCGCGGGATCCACGGGCGCTCCGTGTGCGCCGACGAGGCCCGCACCGGGCGGGGCGAGGCCCTCGATCGCGGCGGTCGCCTGTCGCGCCTCCCATCGGGTCATGTCCCCTCCGTCAACGCGCGAAGCCGCGCGAGCAGGACGCGATCGAGCCGGGTCATCAGGCGCCGGGCCGAGGTCCGCGACTGAGCAGGTCTGCGGCTGCGCGCCTGCTCGAGCAGCCGCCGATAGACCGCGAGGGAGCCCCGCGGGTTGGCGAGGAAGGCCGCCTCGAGCGCCCCGCTTCGCTCGACGATCCGGCCGAGCGACGCGGTCACCAGCTCCAGCGCCAGGCTGCCCGTGGCACGGACGAGCCGGCGCGCGAGCTCGATGTCGGAGCGGACGTACGCCTTCGGATCGTCGATCAGCGTGGCCTGCGCCTCGACGTGGGCGAGCAGCTCGTCGAGGGTCTGCTCGGACGCGGATCGCGCGAGCTTCGCGAAGACCTCGGCGGCGACCACGCAGCGCAGCTCGAGGAGCTCCTCGAAGAGCGGCAGCGCGAGCGGCGCGCCGTCCTCCCCCGGGAGCAGCGCGAGGTGCGCGACGAGCTCGAGTCGGCCGGAGTCCCGGAAGTCGAGGACACGATTGCCGGCGCCCTGCTGCGGCAACACCAGCCCCTCCGCGGTCAGGCGCGCGAGGGCCGCGCGGAGCGTCAGGCGGGAGACGCCCAGCCGCAGGGCCAGCTCACGCTCTGCGGGGAGAGAGTCGCCGGGACGGAAGCGGCCGCCGAGGATGTCGCGCCGAAGCGCGTCGGTCGTCTCGTCGGTTCGATGCGTGGCCAGGCGGGGCATGCGATTGGTAGTACCACTTTGGTAGTACCAGTGCAATCACCTCCGTTCACAGGTGGAATCGGCGCGAGCTGGTTGACACTGCTCACGTGTTCCCCTATACTTTTGAACAGTCCACCTGCGGGTCTGGAGCCGGCTTCGGTGGGCGTCGAACGTGGCGTGGGCGGCCAGAGCGGCATCGACGGCCACCCGAACGCGGAAAGGATGTGAACGTGGAGGAGCTCACCGAGCGGCAGCACTCGATCCTCGGCTTCATCGCGCGGCACATCGCCGAAAAGCGCTTCCCGCCGACCATCCGCGAGATCGGCGAGGCGATGACGATCCGCTCGACGAACGGCGTGAACGACCACCTCAAGGCGCTCGAGAAGAAGGGCTACCTCGAGCGCGGCGAGCTCAAGAGCCGGTCGCTCGTGCCGACGGACCGCGCCTGGCAGCGGCTCGGCGCGGCGCCACCTCCGAGGCCGGTCGTACACGACGCCTCGAACGATGACCTCGTGGAGATCCCTCTCGTCGGCCGCGTCGCCGCGGGCGCGCCGATCCTGGCGGAGGAGAACCGCGAGGACGTGCTTCGCATCGACCCGGCCCTTCTCGGCACGGGCGGATCGCGCAAGGGCCTCTTCGCGCTTCGGGTCCGCGGGGACTCCATGATCGGAGACGGCATCCTCGACGGCGACGTCATCTTCGTCAGGCGTCAGCCGACGGCGCGGACGGGCGAGATCGTCGTCGCCATGATCGAGGGCGAAGCGACGGTGAAGCGCTACTACCCGGAGGGCGATCGGGTCCGGTTGCAGCCCTCCAACCCGCGGCTGCAGCCGATCTATGTTCGGCGCTCGGACGCGCGGGCGTTGGAGCTCGTCGGCGTGATGGTCGGGCTCTTCCGGCAGGTTTGAAGGGGTCGGACGCCTGCCGCGGATCAGGGCGAGGCAGGCTCCGGCCGACATGCCGCCAACGCGGCGCGGAGCGGGGGCTCCAGCGCCGTCTCATCGACCGGCTTCGTGCGCGCGCGGGCGCAGGCCGCGTCGGCCGCGATCCCGTTGCCGGCCGCCCGCAGCGCCCGGGCGTACAGAGCGTGGAACGGCGCCTCGTCGAGCTCGAGGACCACCGTCGAGAGCAACACGGCCGCCGGCTCCGCCCGTTCCAGCTCAAGGAGCAGCAGCGAGAGCTCCACGGCGCTCTGCACCGGCTCCTCCTCCCCGAAGCCCGCGACGGCGCGCTCCGCGTATAGGGACGCACCGGCCTTGTCGTCCACCGCGAGCGCGAGCCGGCCGAGCCCGACGCAGGCACCGACCCGATCGCCGGTCGCGTTCGCCTTGTCGAAGGCGGCGTGGGCGGCGTCCCGCTGGCCGAGCGCCGCGCGGATCTCGCCGACGAGCTCCCAGGGCGCGCCGTCGTCGGTGAGCGCCGCCTCCTGCTCGAATGCGTCGGCCGCCTCGACGAGCCGGCGCGCCTTGACCTCCGCCTGCCCCGCCCGCGACCACCGCTCGCGCGTCGGCGCCTCGCGCGCGGCGGCGGTCAGGTGCGTCGCGGCGGCCGAGGCGTCGCCGGCCAGCTCGTCGAGCTCGGAGAGCTTCTCGTGCAGCTCTGCGCGTGCGGGGCCGACGGCGCGGTCGAGGGCCCGCTGGTAGAGCTCGCGCGAGGCCGGCAGGTCGGAGGCCGCCAGCGCCAACTCGGCCGATTCGGTGAGCACGGCGACGTCGTCAGGCGCGAGCGCCCGCGCCTTCTGCAACGCCGCCCGCGCCAGCTCGCGCTGGCCGCCGAGCTTGCGGGCCCGCGCGAGGTTGATCCAGGACGGGAGCTTCTTCGGATCGAGCGCCACCGCGCGCTCGTACGCGATGCAGGCCTCCTCGTAGCGCGAACCGGCCAGCCGCGTGTCGCCCAGCAGGTGCCACGTCCGGTCGTCCTCCGGGGCGAGCTCGATCGCGCCGAGCAGCCGCAGCTCCGCACCTGCGAGGTCGCCCTCGCGGAACGCCTCGCCCCCTGCCAGGTATTCGGCGCGCGCGCGCTCCTCGTTCGTCGGACCCGCGAGGTACGAGCCCGCGACGCCGCCCGCGATCGCGAGCCCGATCACGAGCCCCGCCGCCACGAGCCACATGCTCCGACTCGTGCCCTGCGCCTTCGCCTGTTCGCTCACGCGAAACCCTCCCGAACGTTCACGGATCGAAGACCAGCCCGACGTCGAGGCCGAAGCGACCGCCGAGCCCTGCCTCGCCGTCCACCTGTCCGAGCCCCAGGTTGCCACCAAGCTCGAGCTCGACGCCGACGCGCTCCCAGGGGAACCACGCCAACCCGACGCCCGCGCGACCACCGAGGAGCGAGCCCGGATCGAAGCGGTTCGGGTTGAGCACCTGCGCGGAGAGGCCGAACGAGGCGTGCGGGACGACGTCCTCGACGCGGTCGCGGAAGAGCCAGCCAGCGCCGAGGTGGAGCGGGAAGAGCGCGAGCGCGAGGCCGTCCTCCTCTCGGCGCAACGAGGTGCCGGCGCTCCCGAAGAGATCGACGTGGTCGGAGGCGGCCCAGGCGCCCTCGAGGCCGAGATCGAGCGCATAGGAGGAGCCGAGCTCGGGGAGCTTCGCGAGCGCGTTGCCGACGCGGACGCGGAGGAGCAGGCCATCGCGGGCGGCGGGCGCAGCGGGCGCGGCGGCGATCGCGGGCGCGGCGGACGAGGCGGGCGCGGGGCCGGGCCGGGTCCGCGTGACCGACGCGGCCAGCGATGCACCCGCGCGAGCGGCGGCGTCGAGCAGCTCCTCGTCCTTGCCTGCGACGGCCGCGACGCGTCCGGCAGCGATGCCGGTGCGGGCGTCGATGATGGCAGCGTCGACGACGATCGTGCCACCGAGCCGCGCCAGACGGCCGTGGACGAGCCACTGCGCGCCGACCGCGCCGCCCAGCTCCGCGAAGCAGCTCGCGTCGTCGCAGCCGAGCAGCTCCCGCTCGCGCTGCTGGCCGATCACCGCGCGAAGATCGGCGCGGGTCACGACGCGCGCGCCGCCGCGGGCCAGCTCGATCGCGAGGAGGCCGTCGACCGTCTCCGCCCGGACGGCGTCGGCGGGATCGACCGGCACGAGCCCGATGATCGCGATCGTGAGGGGGACCTCGGCGCGGGCGCTCCCCGCGAGGAGCACGGTCAGCAGGGCGTAGGCGGAGGCGCGCATGGGGCGCCGATGTTGCCACGGGCGCGGGCCCCACGGGCGATGCGCGCGCTCCAGGGTGCCGACAAAAGGAGCGGGCCGGCTCCGTCTCCGGCGCCGGCCCGCTCGCTGCTTTGCTGGTGGGCGATGCTGGTCTCGAACCAGCGACCCCCGCCGTGTGAAGACGGTGCTCTACCGCTGAGCTAATCGCCCGCATCGGTCCTGCGACCGGCCCTCTGTCGGTACCGAGAGCGCGGCGTGTATACCCAGCGGCCGCGCGAGGTGTCAACGGACGCGTGCGGGGCGGCCTCAACCCTTGCCGAAGACCTTCTTCAACTGGCCGAAGAGCCCGCGGGAGGGCTGCACCGCTGCGGGCCCCGGCGTGTGCTCGAGCCGCAGCGCCGCCTGCTCCGCCCGCGCCTGCAGGAGCGCTGCGGGCGTCTCGTGGAGATCGAGCGTCTGTCGCAGCAGTCCCTGGCCGGGGACATCTGCGCAGACCTCGAGCAGCCCCTCTTCGGTCAGCCGGAACTCGATCCGGCGCCCTGCGAGCGCCGCCGGCAGCCTCACGCGCCCCCGGAACTCCTGCTGCTCCACCCGGTCGCCCTCCCCCTGGTAGACGTCGAGCTCGATCTCCGCGGCACCCTCGCGCGGTGGCGGCAGCCGGAACGCCCGGAGGTGGGGGAATTTCGTAT
>CAYHCR010000211.1:0-6464 GCA_964354895.1 uncultured Myxococcales bacterium
GCGGCGTGTGATGCTCTCAGGCGAGAGCGCTCAGGCCTGCTCGGCGAGCGACTCCAGGTAGATGTTGCCGGTCTTGCGCAGGTACGTCAGCGCGAACTGGCCCACGACGGCCGGCGCGTCCGCGAGGCGGCCTTCGCTGGCCTCGACGTCGCCCTCGAGATCGACCTCCACCTCGATGCCGTCGGGGTTGTAGTAGGCGGAGTCCTCCTTGCCGGACGGTCCGAGCTCCTCGAGCAGCGGGTTGTCGCCAGCGAGCTCTTCGCCGGCCGGGACCGAGACGTCGGCCTCTCCGCCACAGCCGAGCAGGGTTGCAGATGCGAGCAGCGACGCACCCAGCCAAGGTGCGATCCGAGACGTCTTCATGCGCGATCCTCCCGATACGATGGCCGCACAATAGGCCAACGCGCTGCGCCATGCGAGCGCACGCCCTGCGTGAATCCCCGGGCCCGCCGCGCCGTCCGACGTGCCACGATTCGCCCATGCGCCGACACCTCCCAGCGCTGTTCGCCTGCCTCTTCGCCTGCGCGCCGACCCTCGCGGTCGCCGCGCCGCCGCCGTTGCCTCCGCGGCCCGTCGTCGAGGACGAGGGGCTCTATCCGGACGAGGCCGCAGGGGGCATCAAGAAGAAGAAGGACGCCGTGAAGCGGCCACCGCGGCAGCCCGCGGGTCCGAGCGGCGGCTTCGAGGGCGGCGGTGGTTCGTGCATCTCGTGCGGCCCGGTCTGTGACCTGGGTCCGATGTTCGGGGAGGACGAAGCGCCGCGCAGGCCCCGCGGTGGCGGCGGCGGCGGAGGCAAGCGACCGCGTGGCGGCGGCCGACGCCCCAAGCCCAAGCAGGTCTGGATAGACGCCCAGGCGAGCGGATCGTGGACCTTCTCTTCGATGGCGAGCGGCGCGGATCCGGCCGTCGAGGGCGCCGACGCGCTGCTCTCCGTGGGCGCCCGCGTCGAACTGCGCGAGGGCATCGGGTTCGACGTCGACAACTTCACGCTGCTCGCGTCGGACGGGACCCTGCCGACGTGGGGGCTGCACCTGTCGTTCGGGCAGGTGACCCGCAAGCTCCGCCTGCGGATGGCGGCGGGCGTGCGCACGCTCGTGATCGACGACCCGGACGTCTCCCAGCTCTGGGGCTTCGAGACCGGCCCGTCGCTCGACTACACGTTCCAGCGGCGCTGGCGGTGGGACGCGACGGTGCTCTACGGCCAGTTCCCGACGGTGACGACGTTCCTGCTGACCACGGGCGTCTCGTACGGGACGACGTTTGCGCCGCGGCTCGGGTACCGCGCCTTCTTCTGGGACGGCATCGACCACGGGCCCGAGCTCGGCGTCACGCTGCGGTTCTGAGCGCCTCGGTCGCCCACGCACAGAGATCTCGGGGCTCCACGCCCGCCGCCGCGGCCGTCGCCGGCGCGAGCTGACCCGGCAGCCAGCGCGCGAGCCGCGGGTTCGCGAAGAAGTCCTCGTCGAGCCGCGCACGGGCGGCGTCGTACAGTCCTGCGGCGAGCTGCTCCGCGGCCCACGCCTCGTGCGGCGGGAGCGGCTCCCCCAGCAACGCCAGCGCGGCGTCGAGCGGTCCGTGGCGCGCACCCGTCGCGTCGGTCAGCGCCTCGGCCGCGCCCGAGAAGAGCGACTGCGCCGGGCCGTGCTCGTGCAGCGCCCGCGCGAACGGGAGCAGCGCAGCCCGCTGCAGGCGCGTGAGCAGCAGCGCCACCGTCGCGTCGGCCGCGAGCGTGGCGGCGAGCGCGTGGCCCGCGCCGATCCAGCGGCGGAAGAAGGAGGGTGACGTCGCCGCCTGCGCGAAGAGGCCGATCGCCGCGCGATCAAACGCTGGCTCGCGGGCGTAGCGATCGTCGTGGGGGCGCACCCGCGGTCCGCTCCGCAGCGCCGCCGCCGCGCCGAGCGCCGAGAAGAGCGCGACGTGATCCCGCGGGAGTCCGCCGGGCGGAAGCGAGACCCGGACGTCGTCGGGTGCGAGCAGGAAGATCGCCGCGTCCGGCGCGCGTCCGGGTCGCGGCTCGGCGTCGAAGAGGACGCGGGCCGGCTGCAGCCCCGCAGAGGTGAGCTCCCGGGTCGCGAGCAGCTCGCGCGCGCCACCGGGCAGGTGTGCAGCCGTCGCGGTGCGGGCCCGCAGGAACGCGAGCGCGGAGGCCCCGAGCGGCTCGTCGAGCGGCAGCTCGCGCCGCGCCAGAACCCGCAGCCGCTCCCGCACCGGCTCGCCCACGAGCCGCACGAAGGCCGCCGCGCCGGCCTCGTCGTGGGCCGGTCGCGGCGCGATCGCGACGAGCCGATCCCGCAGCTCACTTCGCCGCGCGTGGAGGTCGGAGGCGATCGCGATCCAGGGCGGCGCGAGGGCGGCCAGCGCCTCGTCCAGCGCGCGCCGTCGCTGCGGACTCGCGCTCGACTCCCGCGCCGCCGTCAGCCCCGCGAGCGAGACGTCGTCGACGCGCCGCTCGGCCGCCTCGTGCGCCTCGCGCGCCTCGCCCCGGCTCACTCGTTCGGCCGCCCGCCGCACGAGCGTCGCGGTCAGCGCCTGGCGCCCCGCGTGCCGGGTGAGCTCGATCGAGGCGCGCGTCACCGGCTCGTCGTGATCGGCCCGCGCCTCCTCGAGCGCGCTCGGCCCTTCGAGCCCCGCGTGGAGCCGCAATCCTGCGCGGACCAGCGCGCGCTCGAGCGCGGCGTGCTGCGCCTCCAGCCGGTCCAGCGGGCTGCGGTCGTCGAGCTCCATGGGCCGGAGGTTGCCACGGCGGCGCCCGAGGGGGATCCTCGGAGGTTCCCCCTGTCGGAGTCCCCATGCGCGCCCGCTCGCTGTCCGCCGCCCTCCTCACGCTGCTCGCCGTCGCGTGCAGCGACGAGACCGTCGCCACCGGCGGCGGCGCGGACGGCGATCCCCCCGGGGGCGGCGGCGCGGGCGGCAGCGGCGATCCCGCCTGCGACGTGGACGCCGACGGGCACGAGGCGATCGGCTGCGGCGGCGATGACTGCGACGACACGCTCGCGGGCGTCCACCCCGGTCAGGCCGAGGCGTGCGACGGCCGGCTCGACGAGGACTGCTCCGGCGTGGTCGACGATGGTTGTCCGTGCGACGAGGGCGCGACGCGCGACTGTTATCCGCCCGGCGACGCGCACCCCAGCCGCGGGGTCGGCCTCTGTCTGGACGGCGCGCAGCGCTGCACGGCGGGCGCGTGGAGCGCGTGCGCCGGGGCGCGGACGCCGGTTGAGGAGGGCGCGGCGTGCGACGGCCTCGACCAGGACTGCGACGGGCGCGCGGACGAGGATGTCGTGAACGGGTGTGGCACCTGCGGGCCGGCGCCGACGGAGCGCTGCAACAACGGCCTCGACGACGACTGCGACGGCACGATCGACGATCCCGACCTCTGCAACGTGCGCTGCGCAGGGATCGATCCGGAGGATCCGCAGCCGCCTTCGCTCGCCTGCTGCGTGACGGACCTCGGCGACGGCAGCGCGCCGCACCCCGAGCCGTACGGCGCCACCTGCGTCGAGCACCCGGGCCTGCCGGCCTGCAGCGCGCGGCCGTGTGAGGATCTCGATGGAGATCCGGCGACGAGCTGCTTCTCGCGCAGCTATGACGACACCGGCGACGGTCAGCCGGACCGCTGGGTCTGTGGCCGCAACGTCGGCAGCGCCGATCCCGCCGCGGATCGCGGCTGCGGCTTCTCGACGCCGTGCGCGCTGCTCGACTGCGACTCCCGCGCGCGCCAGCCCTGCTACTCCGGCCCGCCCGCGACGCTCGGCGTCGGCGCCTGCGCAGGTGGCCGCCACTCGTGCGAGCTCGTCGCGGGCAGCGGCGCCTGGGCCTGGAGCGCCTGCGTCGAGGAAGTATTGCCGGCGCCCGAGCGCTGCGGCGACGGGATCGACGACGACTGCGACGGCGCGATCGACGAGGAGGACGGCGCGACGGGTCGTCGCTGCCCCGGCGATCTGCCGATCTGTCCGGACGCCGAGACCTGCGGCAACGGCCTCGACGACGACTGTGACGGCGCCGTCGACGGCGGCTGCGCGCCCACCGGCGCCTCGCAGGGCTGCTGGCCCGGGACCGCGGCCACGCGCAACGTCGGCAACTGCCGGGACGGTCTGCAGGAGTCCTTCGGCGAGTTCTGGGGCGACTGCGTGGGCGCCGTGCCGCCGGGCGTCGAGGCGTGCGGCGACGGCCTCGATCAGGACTGCGACGGCAGCGCGGACGAGGGCTGCTGCAATCCTTCCCCCGGCGGCGAGCTCTGCAACGGCCTCGACGATGACTGCGACGGTCTCGCGGACGAGGGCGTGCGCAACGCGTGCGGCCTCTGCCCCGGCGAGCCCTGCTACGAGCAGAGCTTCCCGCCGGCGGAGGGCTGGGCCTGCCCCGACTGCTCGCTCGACGGCGCGGGCCCCGGCGATCCCGGCAACCCGGACGCGCTCTGCGCGCCGGACCAGCTCTGCCTCGATCGCGCGCGCTTCGAGCAGCCGTACATCTGGATCGCCCGCACCGCCGAGAACGTCGTGCAGCGGATCAACACGCGCACCTTCCAGAGCGACTTCATCGCGCCCTCCTACGGTTGGAGCCCGTCGCGCACGGCGGTCTCGATCGACGGCTCGGTCTGGGTCGGCCACCGCGGCTGCCAGAACCAGCTCTCCGGCTGCGACGGCAGCAACCCCGACCACGGCAACGCGGTCCACCTCGCGACCGACGGCTCGCTCATCTGCCGGGCCGACGTCATCGGCGGGAACGGCGGCCTCGCGGTGCGCGCGATGGCGCTCGACGCGAATGACCACGCATGGATCGGCTCGTGGGATCTGCGGGCGATGTACCAGTACTCGGGCAGCGTCGTGGACCAGGCGCAGAACCCGCCCCGCTGCCAGCTCCTGCGCACGGTGCCGCTCAGCTTTGCAGGCCGGACGGCGAGCGCGTACGGCGCCGCGGTCACGCCCGACGGCTTCCTGTGGATCGCGACGCTCGGCAGCGGTCCGTCGATGAAGCTCGACGTCGCGTCCGGGACCGTGGTCGACGCCGTCGATCTCCCGTACGCCTCGTATGGCATCGCCGCCGACCAGAATTCGAACCTCTGGTACGGCGTCTGGACCGGGGCAGGCGGCGTGATGCGGCTCGACGCCGCGACGCGCACCGTCACGCACCACCGCCCCGATCCCGCGTACGCCTGCGAGCAGACGAGCTACACGCGCGGCGTCACGGTCGACGTGACGGGCCACATCTGGGTCGCGAACTGGAACTGCGACTCGGTCTCCCGCTACGACGCCAACGGCACGCATGTCGGCACCTATCCGGTCGGCGGCGGCCCGCTCGGCCTCGCGATCGACGGTGACGGCAAGGTCTGGAGCGTGAACTACGGCTCCTCGACCGCGACGGTGCTCGACGCGAACGGCGGCTTCGTGACGACTGTGGCGGGGCTCGCCGAGCCCTACACCTACTCCGACATGACCGGCGCGCAGCTGCGGCTCGTCACGCGGCAGAACGGCGTCTGGACCTCGACGTACGACTCCGGCTACCCGTCGGCGCGTTGGGCCCGGGCCGAGTGGACCGCTGCGAGCCTGCCGGCGGGGACGAGCGTCTGCCTGCGCGTGCGGGCGGCGGAGACGCGCTCCGCGCTCTCGATCACGAGCTACGGCCGCCTGCTCTGCTCGCCCACGGAGTTCGCGATGACGCCGCCTGCGATCGCGTCGCTGCTCGGCGAGGTCGGGGCGGGGCGCTTCCTCCAGGTCGAGGTCCAGCTCACCGGGAACGGCACCGACTCGCCCGTGGTCGACGGCCTCGAGCTCTTCTGGGAGCGGCCCTGACGACGGGCGAACCCGGCGGAGGGGACCCCGGCTCAAAACCCCGGGCGGCTTGACTGCCGACCGATTCTGCCTATGTTCCCTGCCGTCGATCGCACCATCCCGGACGAGCCGCCTCGCCCGACCTCTTTGGGAGTCTCGCCAGATGCCGATGTACGAATACGAGTGCGCCGCCTGCGGCAAGTTCGAGGTGAAGCAGCGCATGAGCGAGGCGCCGCTGGCCGAGTGCACGCGCTGCGGCGCGTCGGTGCGCCGGCTGATCTCGACGACCTCGTTCGCGCTCAAGGGCGGCGGCTGGTACGGCGACGGCTACGCGTCGGGCAAGGGCGGCAAGACCGAAGCGGCGCCAGCTGTGGCGGCTGCTGCGCCTGCTGCCGCGTCGGCCCCGGCGGCCGCGCCTTCCAAGGACCCCAAGGCGGTCGGCGGCTGCGGCGCGGGGGCCTGCGGTACGGGCGCCTGCGCCTCGGCGCTGCCGAACTGAGATTCGCCGCCTCGAGCTCACCGTCGCGCCCCGGGACGCCGGCGTGCGCCTCGATCGGTTCCTCTCCGCCCACGGCGGGGTGAGCCGGCTGGAGGCGCGTCGGCTGCTCGCGCGCGGCGCGGTCTGGATCGGCGGCGTCCGTTGCAAGATCGCCTCGAGGCTCGTGCGCGAACCGCTGAAGATCGAGGGCGGGCGGG
>CAYHCR010000212.1:0-6439 GCA_964354895.1 uncultured Myxococcales bacterium
ACGGTCGGGCGCTGGGGCCGAGGAGGCGGCCTCGCGGGGGGGCGGCGCGGGGCGCGTCGCGAGCCCGAGGACGAGGGCGATCGCGGCGAGCGCGAGCAGCGCTGCCAGGCCCCATCGTCTCGCACGCGGCTGCGCCATCCCGCGATCGTAGTCCGCGAGGCGCCTCGCTTCACGCGCCCTCGCGGCGCAGCTGCTGCTCGGCGCCGCGCTGCTCGCGAGGCACGTAGATCCGGCTGATGCGGACCTCGGCCTCGTACCGCGAGAAGAGCGGGGTGTAGGTCGAGAGCGGGATCCACTTCCCCTGGTCGGGCACGTGGACCCAGATGGCCGGCCCGTCCGACGCCGCGCCGAAGTAGCGCGATACAAGTCCGAGCGACTCGGTGGAGAAGTGCTCGATCCCCGCGCGCTGGAGCCGCTCGATCGCGCCGACCAGATCGTAGCCGGTGTCGTACGGGTTGACCTCGACGACGACCTGGAACGCCTGCCGCTGCGCGATGCGTTGCGCCCAAGGGTTGCTGCTGCGGCGGACGGCCTGGAGCAGCTCGAGGTCGTCGCAGTGCAGGAAGGCCTCCGGCTCAGACGGCACCTCGAACGCGCCGGGCGCCTCCCGATAGAACGACCGGAGCATGCGGTCGAAGCAGATGGAGGTGTGGTGGTAATAGACAGACAGAAACATGTGGTACCGCGACAGCAGGAAGTCCTCGAAGGCGAAGATCGCGCGGTGGCCCAGCGCGAGCTCGGCCACGCCGTCGTGCACGTATGCGGTCAGGTGGGACGCCAGCCAGTCGAGATCGATGCGGCCGTAGCTGACGCCCGTGAAGAACGAGTCGCGCAGCAGGTAGTCCATGCGATCGGCGTCGAGCTCGCTGGAGACGAGCTGTCGCAGGAGCGGCGCGTAGTCGACGCCGCCGACCGTGAAGTACGGCCCCCCCGGCGCGGCGCGCCCCGCGATCAGCGAGCCGATCGCCTCCGGCGGGAGCCCCTCCAGCCCGTAGTGGCGCCCGAGCAGCTCTGCCAACGAAGAGTCCAGCACGAGCTGGAGCGTGAAGTCCTCGTGCGTCGCCTGGCCGTCGTGCGGGCCCGCCATCGCCCACGTCGGCAGCCGCAGGCGCGCGCGTGGAGGGAGGATCGCCTCGGAGGCGTGCGAGAGCGGCGCGTGGCCCAGGTCGTGGAGCAGCACCGCGATCCGCACCGCCGCGCGCAGCCGGAGTCGATCGCGCTCCGGCAGCGTGAGGTGCAGCGCGATCGCGTCGAAGAGGCGCGTCGCGACGTGGCAGGCGCCGAGCGCGTGGGAGTAGCGCGTGTGCGTGGCGCCCGGGAAGGCCAGCTCCGCGAACCCGAGCTGCCGCACGCCGCGCAGCCGCTGGAAGAATGGGGAGTCCACGATCGCGCGCTCGCGGGCGTCGATCGTCAGGGTGCCGTGGACCGGATCTCGGATGCTCGTCACGACGTGGAGGGTACCGACTCGATCGCCGCGCCGCCATCTGGCAGACGCGGCGCCCGCGTCCCTTCGGCGGAGCGCCACGGGTGCGTCCCGCGAGGGCCGTGCGTCGAACGCAGTGGCGCCTCGAGCGCGGGGCCGGGCTCCCTACCGCGCGGCGCGGAGGTCGTGCTACATCGGCCGCCTCTCCCGGGAGCCTCTGGAATGCGCCTCACGCCACGCGCAGGCGTCATGCTCGGACTGTGCGGCGTGCTGCTCGCGCGCTGCGCGGCCGAGTCGGCCACGCCGCCGTCTCCGCAGGCGGACGCCGGGCCCGATCTCGTCGTCGCCGTCGGCGCTCCGGCGGTGCTGGACGGCGCCTCGCACCTGACCGACCGGCCGTCGTACGAGTGGCGGCTCGTCGCCGGGCCCGCCGGCGCGACGCTCGCCGGCGGAGGGCCGCAGGCGCGCTTCGTGGCGGCGGCGGCCGGCCAGCACGTGATCGCGCTGGTCGTCCTCGACGGCGATCGTCGCTCGAGCCCGGACTACGCGGTCGTCACGGCGCAGAGCTGTCCGGATCTCGATCTCGACGGCGACGCGCTGCCGCCCTGCGGCGCAGACTGCGACGACGCCGACGCCGCGCGCCATCGGGAGGCGACCGAGGTGTGTGGGGACGGCGTCGACCAGGACTGCGACGGCACCCCCGACGACGGCTGCGCCTGCGCGGAGGGCGCGGTGGTCGACTGTTACGGCGGCCCGCGGGGCACCCGGGACGTCGGCGCCTGCCGGGCTGGGGCGCAGCGCTGCACGGCCGGTGTGCTCGGCACGTGTGAGGGCGAGGTGCGGCCGGCGGCGGACGTGTGCGACGCGTCGGGCGATCTGGACTGCGACGGCCGGCTCGGCTGCGCGGAGGAGGCGTGCGCGGGGAGCGTGGGCTGCACCGAGCTCTGCGCGGTCGTCGGAGACGAGGACGGCGACGGGCTGGCCGACTGCGCGGCGCCGATCTGCGACGGGCGCCCCTGCGGGCCCGCGGGCGCGAGCTGCGTGACCGGGCGCTGCGCCTGTCCGGGCGGCGAGGGGCCCGAGGCGCGCTGCGCGGACGGTGTGGACGACGACTGCGATGGCGCGCTCGACTGCCTCGACCCGGACTGCGTCGCGGCCGCTGCGTGCGCGGGCGTCGAGCGGTGCGACAACGGCGTGGACGACGACGGCGACGGCGAGATCGACTGCGGCGACGCGACGTGCGACGGCGCCTCGTGCGGCGCGGGCGGCCGGCGCTGCGCGGGCTTCCTCTGCGGCTGTCCCGCCGCCGGCGCAGAGCGCTGCGACGACGGCCTCGATCAGGGCTGCGACGGCCTGCTCGACTGCGCCGACGCGTCGTGTGACGGCGCGAGCTGTGGCGGCACGGGGCGGCGCTGCGCGGCGGGGAGCTGCGCCTGCGCCACGCCGGGCGCGGAGAGCTGTGCAGACGGGCTCGATCAGGGCTGCGACGGCCTGCTCGACTGCGCCGATGGGGGCTGCGACGGGCAGCTCTGCGGGGCGATGGGGCGCCGGTGCAGCGGGGGCGGCTGCGCCTGTCCGACGGCGGGCGCAGAGCTGTGCGGGGACGGGCTCGATCAGGGCTGCGACGGCGTCATCGATTGCGCCGATTCGGCCTGCGACGGCGCGGCCTGCGGCGCGGCAGGCCAGCGCTGCGCGGCGGGCACGTGTGCGTGTGTCGCGGCCGGCGCGGAGAGCCGGTGCGGCGATGGCCTCGACGACGATTGCGACGGCCAGACCGACTGCGCCGACGCCGACTGCGCGGGCCAGATCACGTGTTGTGCGGACGTCGATCTCGGCTCCCGCCTCTCGACGCCGGCCGCGCCGATTCTCGCCGCCGGAGACACCACCAACGAGCCGGACGACTTCGATCCGATCTGCCCCAACGAGAACGGCGTCAACCGCGCGGGGGACCGCACCTTCGCGTTCACGGCGCCGGCGGCAGGCGACTACATCATCGCGCTCTACGGGCTCAACTTCGATCCGGTCCTGACGGTGCGCGACGGCTGCCCCGGCGCTGAGGTCGTGTGCCTCGACGACTCGCCGTCGGGCGATCAGGATCCGGCGAGCCGCGTCTCGGGCTTCGCCGCCGGCGAGACCGTGCTGATCGTGGTCGACGGCTTCGAGAACGAGGAGGGGCCCTTCGAGCTGCTGATCCACCCCGCGCCTGCGGGCTCCGAGGCGAGCTGCCTCGACGGCCTCGATGACGACGGCGACGGCTTCGTCGACTGCGCCGATCCCAGCTGCAACGCCGACCCGTGCGACGGCGGCGGGCGCGACTGCACCGATCGCGTCTGCGGGGGCCGCTGACGATGAGCGAGGCGCCTGCGGAGCTGCGCGGCCTGGTGCCGGAGGTCCTGCCGCGGGACGCCTCCGCCGTGATCCTGGTGCGGGGCGACGGCGCGGCGCGTGAGCTCTTCTGGGTGCGTCGCGGAGAGGGCCTGCGCTTCTCCGGCGGCTTCTATGCGTTCCCCGGAGGCAAGGTCGATCGCGCCGATCGGGTGATCGCCGTGGAGGGCGCGGAGGGGCGCGAAGCGGCGTCGGTCGCGGCGGCCGTGCGCGAGCTCTGGGAGGAGACGGGCGTGCTGATCGCCCGCGGCGCCGAGCGGCTCTCGGAGGGTGCGCTCGATGCCGGCCGCCACGAGCTGCTCGCGGGCGGCTCGTTCGCTGCGCTGCTCGCCCGGCACGGGTTGACGCTGCAGGCGGCGCCGCTGGTCCCGGCGGGGCGCTGGGTCACGCCCGCGATCTCGCCGATCCGCTTCGACGCCCGCTTCTACGTCGCGCGGCTGCCGGCAGGGCAGCGCGCCCACGTGATCCCCGGGGAGCTCAGCGACGGCGGCTTTCTCCGGCCCGCCGACGCGCTCGCGCGCTGGGAGCGGGGCGAGGTGCTGCTCCATCCGCCCAACCATCACGCGATCGCGACGCTCGCAGGCTGGGACGTGGAGGCCGCGATCCCGCGCCTCCGCGCGCCGCCGTTCGTGGACGGAGAGAGCGTCGTCCACCGGATCGAATTCCGACGGGGGGTGCACCTCTGCGCCCTGCGCACGCCGACGCTGCCGCCCGCGACCCACACGAACGCCTGGATCCTCGGGACCGGTGAGCTCGCCGTGATCGATCCCGGCGCCCCTGACGCCGACGATCAGCGGCCGCTCATCGCGCTGCTCGACGCGCTGCACGCCGAGGGTCGGCGGCTGACGGCGGTCTGGCTGACCCACGCGCACGCCGACCACGTCGGCGCGGCCGCGGCGCTCGCGGCCCGCTACGGTGTGCCGATCCGCGCCCACGCGCGCGCGGCCGCAAAGCTGCCCTGGGCGATCGAGCCCCTCGCGGACGGGGAGCGGCTCGTGCTCGACGGGCCGAAGCGGCTGGAGCTCACCGCGCATCTGACCGAAGGCCACGCGGACGGGCACCTCGTCTTCCACGAGCCGGTGACCGGCGCGCTCTTCTGCGGAGATCTCGTCAGCTCGCTCTCGACGATCGTGCTCGATCCACCCGAGGGCCGGCTCGGCGACTACCTCGCGAGCCTGCAGCGGGCGATCGCGCTCGGCCCCGGCGCGATCTTCCCGGCGCACGGCTACCCGATCGCCGATGGCGCGGCAAAGCTGCACGCTTATGTCGCGCACCGGGAGCGCCGGCTGACCGAGCTGCGAGACGCGCTCGTCGCGGGCGTGCACGAGCTGCCGGCGCTCGTCGAGCGCGTCTACTCCGACACGCCGGCACTGCTGCACCCGATCGCGCAGCGCAGCGCGCTCGCCTCGCTGCAAGAGCTCGTCGCCCGCGGCCTCGCGCGCGCGGACGGCGAGCGGTTCCTCCCTGCGTGAAGGTCTGAGGGTCGCATGCACGCCTATCTCGAGCTGCTCCGCCACGTCCGCGAGAAGGGCGTCCGCCGCATGGATCGCACGGGCACGGGCACGCTCGCGGTCTTCGGCTGGCAGCTGCGCTTCGATCTGGCGCAGGGCTTCCCGGCCGTCACGACCAAGCGGCTCGCCTTCAAGAGCGTGGCGCACGAGCTGCTGTGGTTCCTCCGGGGGGAGAGCAACGTCGCCTACCTGCAGGCGCACAAGGTCTCGATCTGGGACGAGTGGGCGGACGAGCAGGGCGAGCTCGGCCCGGTCTACGGGGTGCAGTGGCGCAGGTGGCCGACGGCGGACGGCGGCTCGATCGACCAGATCGCGCGGCTCGTCGAGGGCCTGCGGACGAACCCGTACTCGAGGCGACACGTCGTCTCGGCGTGGAACCCCGCCGACCTCCCGCGCATGAAGCTCGAGCCCTGCCACGTCCTGTTTCAGTTCTTCGTGGCGGAGGGGAAGCTCTCCTGCCAGCTCTACCAGCGCTCGGCGGATCTCTTCCTCGGCGTGCCGTTCAACATCGCCTCCTACGCGCTGCTCACGCACCTCGTCGCGCAGGTCTGCGGCCTCGAGGTCGGTGACTTCGTCCACACGCTCGGCGACGCGCACCTCTATCTGAACCACCTCGAGCAGGTCGATCTGCAGCTCGCGCGGGCGCCGCACGCCTTGCCGCGCCTCGTCGTCGATCCCTCGGTGCGCGAGCTCGACGACGTCCGGATCGATCACCTGCGGCTCGAGGGCTACGTGCACCACCCGGCGATCGCCGCGCCGGTGGCCGTGTGAGCGCGCGCCTCGCGCTGATCGTCGCGATCGCCGAGAACGGCGCGATCGGCCGGGCGGGCGCCCTGCCATGGCGGCTCTCGAGCGATCTGAAGCGCTTCAAGGCGCTGACGCTGGGCAAACCGATCGTCATGGGGCGGGCGACGTGGGGCTCGCTGGGGCGGCCGCTGCACGGGCGCACCAACGTGGTCCTGACGAGGGGGGAGTGCGCCGCGATCCGGGCGGCCGGCGCGCTCGCCGCCGCCTCGCTCGACGAGGCGCTCGCGCTGCCCGAGCTCCACGGCGCGGCCGAGGGCGTCGTGATCGGAGGCGCGAAGCAGTACGTGGACGCGCTGCCCCTCCGCGATCAGGC
>CAYHCR010000213.1:0-6432 GCA_964354895.1 uncultured Myxococcales bacterium
TCTCCGCCGCCGGAACCCGCGTCTCCGCCGCCGGAACCCGCGTCTCCGCCGCCAGAGCCCGCGTCTCCGCCGCCGCTGCCGCCGGCCGCGCTGCCACCGCCACCGTCGCCGCCCTCGCCGTCGTCACAGGCGGCCGCGAACAGCGCCAACATCGCGATCGCGGCGATCAACAGCGATCCGCGGGACTCGAATCCGAAGTGCATGGGGGCTCCCAGTGGAAGACGAGCGAACCCTTCCTCCCAACGCGCCGGGAGGCAAGCGCTCCCGCCCCCGAAAAATCTGCGGTACGACACCGGAGGGGGTTCCATGTCTCGCCGACGTTCGTCTGTATTGGTCCTTGCCCTGCTCGCCGGCTGCGCGCGCGAGCTCTCGTTGCCGACTGCGCCATCGGGCGCGCCCGCGGAGATCGACGACCTGCGCGCGACGCACGTCGGGGACGAGGTGACACTCCTGTTCACAGCGCCCGCGGCCGGCGGGCTCGCCGCGACGGACTACGACCTGCGCGTCGGCGCGCGCGAGGAGATGACGGCGGGCCTCGCGGCCGAGGGGACCGCCCTCGCCACGCCAGGACCCTCTGCACCGGGGACGCCGGAGCGGCTCGTCTTCGCGAGGCCGTTGCCGGAGGCGCCGGCGCTCTGCTTCGTGCTGCGCGCGCGGCTCGGCGCCGTGGACGGCCCGTTCTCCGCGCCGGCGTGCGTGGACTTCGCGCCGCCCGGCGCGCCGACGCTCTCGGCTGCCGCTGCGCCGGGGGGCCGCGCGATCCTCCTGACCTTCGCGCCGCCTGCGGACGACGACGTCACGACGCTGCTCCTCGTGCGCGCGCCCGAGGCGCCCCCGGTGGTCACGCTGGCGCCGGGCCCCACGCCCGAGCCCGGCGCGGCGGCCGGCGGCGGCATCGTCGTGGCAAAGCTGCCCGCCACGGCCGGCGAGCACCGCGACGCGGGCCTGCTCGACGGCGCGCGCTGGGGCTATGCGCTGCTCGCGATCGACGAGGGCGGCAACGCTTCTCCCGCCGCGACCGCGGTGGCCGTCGCGGCAGACCTGTCCGCCCCGCCGGAGGCGCCGAGCTTCACGGCCGCCGGCCTCGGTGAGGCGCGGGTGCGGCTGGACTGGACGCTGCCGCAGGATCCCACCGAGCAGGCGCCGCTGGCGGTGACGCTCGTGCGGCGCTTCGACGCTCCGGTGGAGGAGGGCCCCGAGGACGGCCGGGCCTACGTTGCGGGCGACGCGCTCGGCGAGGGCGAGCTGCTCTATGACGGGCCGGCGCTCTCGTTCACGGACGCAGGACTTCCCGCTGGCGCCGCGCTGCACTACGCGCTCTACGTGCGGGACGCTGCGCACAACTACGCGCCGCCCGTGCGCGCCGACGCGATCAGCGTGCAGGGACCCACGATCTCCGACCTCACGATCGATCCCGAGGTCGTGCGCGCGGGCCGCGTCGTCGAGATCTCGTTCGCGCTCGCGGGCACGCCCACGGTCGATCCGGAGGTGACCGTCGGCAGCCTCTACGCGCTCCTCGCGGAGCGACCCGCCACTCCCGCGGGTCGATGGCGCTTCACCTACCGCGCGTTCGGGGGCGAGCCGGAGGGCCTCGGCGTCCCGGTCGAGGTCCGCGCGATCGACGCGACGGGCACCGCTGCGCGGCGCACGCCGATCTCGTTTGACTTCACCCCGCCGTCGCTCGTCTCGGGCGCCGTCGAGCCCTCCGCGCTGCGTCGCGGCGTCGAGGGGGCGCTCACCTTCCTCGCCGACGAGCCGCTCGCCGCCGGGACGACCGCGACGCTCGACGGCCTCGCCCTGGCGTGCGCGCCGCCCGCGATCGACGAGACGCAACGCTGCACGGTCCCGGCGCCGACCGCGGCCGACCCGGACGGACCGGTCAGCGTCGAGCTGCGGCTCGTGGATCGTGCCGGCAACGAGGCGGAAGCGCAGGCGACCTTCACGCGGGACTCGCGCGCGATCGTCGACGTGGCGCTCATCGCGCGCGAGGAGCGGTTCGACGGTCGCCGCGTCGTCTTCGAGCCCGGCGCGCTCGAGCCGTTCGCGGCCGCGCGCGTCTCGAGCGACGAGGCGGGGGCTTCGCTGCTCGGCGCGGTGCTCTCCGACGCGCAGGGCGGGGCGCCCGCGCTCGACCTCGCCTCGGATCCGGCAGAGCTGTACCTCCACGAGCGCGATCGGGCGGGTAACGAGTCGGGGCCGGTCCGCGTCACGCGCCTCGATCGCCGCTCGTCGCTCGACGATCCCGCCGCGGCCCTGCGCGCGACGGGCAGCGGCTCGCTGTTGCCCCGCGCCGACGAGCTCGGCGGCGCGCTCGCCGTGGACGCCGCGAGCCGGGCGGCGCAGGCGGCCACCGCGACGGAGGCGCCGGTCGGCGCCGCGCGCTTCTCGAGGCTGCTGCGCGCGCCGCCGGAGGTCACGAGCGTCGCGATGTCCCGCAGCGACGGGACCGGTCCGAACGATCCGGAGCGGCTCTTCTTCTTCGGCGGCACCCGGCCCGACGGCAGCGAGTCCGACGAGCTCTGGAGCTGGGACGGCGCGGCCTTCGTGCTTCACGCGCCCGCAGGTGCTCGCCCCGGCGCGCGCTCCCGGGCGTCTCTGGCGCAGGACTCGCTCGCGCACGTGCTGCTGCTCTTCGGCGGCGAGCAGGCAGGTCAGCTCCTCGGGGATCTCTGGAGCTACGACCCTGCGGCCGATCGCTGGACGGAGCTGACGCCGCGACCGCCTCTGCCGAGCCCGCGCCGCTCTGCCGGGCTCTGGTTCGATCCGCTGCGCGAGGGTGGCCGCGCGCTCCTGTACGGCGGCGTCGGCGCGGGCGGTGTCGAGCGCGCGGACTTCTGGGCCTGGGTGCCTGCGGCCCGCGCCTGGCGCGAGGAGCCGATCGTCGAGATGTCGGGCTGGCCGCCGCCGGCCGGTGCGACCGGCGTCGGCGCGCTCCGCGTCGATCCGTACGAGACGGTCGCAGTGCTCGCTCCGGACTCGTCGGCGCCGACGTGCCCATCGTACGAGCACTACTGGAGCCCCGGCCTCGGCGTGCTCGGCTGGTCGGGCAACGAGTACGCGAGCCGCCCCGCGTCGTGCGGCGCCGGAATGGCGATCGCCGCGGGCGACCGCACGGACCCCGCGCCGTTCCTCGTCTCCGGCGGGACCGGACGGGAGACCCTCTTCAACTGCTACACGGGGATCGCGTGGTTCGGCGAGCAGGCGGGCCTCCCTCCACGTCGCTTCCACGCGCTGGGCTACCACCGCGGCACCGCGCGCCACCTCTCGCTCGGCGGGCAGGACGCCTCGGGCGTCGCCGGGCGCGCGTTCCGCTTCGACGGCGCGACGAGCTGCGGCCTGCTCCAGCCGATCCCGGCGTCCGCGATCGAGTGGCTCTTCCCGCTGCCGGGCGCAGGTCTGCAGCTCGCGAGCGAGACGGGCGGCGAGCTCGTCGTGGCTGGCCCCTTCGTCCCGGGCACGCCCCCCGAGCTCTTCGGCCGCTCCGGCGGCGCGCTGCGCCCGCGCACGACCAACGCCGCGCCGAGCCCGGGCCTCTTCGCGCCGCACCCCACCTCCGGGCTGCTGTTCGTGCAGCCCGGCGCCTCGCCCGCGCGCACGCTCCGCTCGGCCGCCCTCGGCCCCTTCTTCGCGCTCGCGACCACGCGCGAACCGACCGCGGGTCGCGACTACCGCGTCGTCGGCCTGGACGGCGTCGGCACGCTGCTCTCGGACGGCGCCGTCTCCTTCCGCTTCCGCAACGGCGACTGGAGCGAGCTGCTCCCCGGCCATCCGCTCGACGCGCAGCGGCGGCCCCGCGGCCTCGCGCGCGACCTCTCGGACGGCCAGCTCCTGCTCGCGGGCGACGACGGCGGGACCTTCCGCTGGACCGGCGTGGACTTCGAGCCCGTCGACGCCTGGCCCGCCGCGCCGCCCGAGGCGCTGCCCGCCGGCGACGCCGGACGCGTCTACGCCTTCGCGCCCGCGCCGACGGGGCTCACGGTCGTCGAGTGGGCGGGCGGCGGCTGGGTGGGTCGCGCCGCGCCTTCGGCCCCGCGCCTGACCGCGCCCACGGTCGCGTCGTTGACGGAGGGCGGCCTCGCGCTCGCCGGAGATCCCGCGACGCCAGATCTGCACCACTTCACGGCGGCACCCGCGCGCCTGCCGCACGTCCTCGCGACCCTCCCGCTCGTCCCGGGCCCGACCCCGACCCGGCTGCGCGTCACCGCCCGCGTCGGCGGCACCGGCATCGGCCCCGATGGACAGCTCTGCCACGGCGCGCTGCTCGCGGTCGTCGATCCGGGCGGCGGCCGCGCCTTGCGCCTCGCCACGACCGACGCTCCGGCCGACGCGCCAGCAGAGCTGTCCGCGCTCGTCCCGGCCACCGCGCTCGCCGCCTTCGCGAACGCCGCCGCCGTGGAACTCGTCGTGAGCCCCCGCTGCGCCGCCGACGTGGCGGAGGCGAGCGTCACGCTCGAGGCGGCGTTCGTGCAGCTCTCGTCGGAGCGTTGAACGGCGGGCTTGCGCCGTATACGGGGAGCGACGCCAAAGTCCCTTCTAATCAGACGAAAGTGCACCAGCAGCGCGAATCGGTAGACCGCTCGTATACGGAAAGATGCCACGCCGTGTAGAATCCGGCTCGCTCGGCCGTATCATCCTTCGCACGGGCCGCACGGAGCGGCGAGCAGGGCGCGAAGGCGCCGGAGGAGCTACCGATGATCAAGACGAGCGCGAAGTTGGGTCTGTGGGCGGCGGCGGCGATGGCGGCGGGCGCCGTCGGGTGTGGCACGGAGAGCGCCGAGCCGGGCGCGGGCGGCGGGGTGGGGCTCGGCTTCCGCGCCGTGAAGCCCGCGGTCTCGCAGGGCCTCGCCGGCGACGAGCTCGGCGCAGGGCTGACCGTCACCGACGAGGTCGGCACCGTCTATACGCTCGTCTCGACGAAGGTGAACCTGCGCGACATCGAGCTCGATCTGCCGGCCGGCACGCGCTGCAACGAGATCGCGGCGGAGCTCGGAGGCGGCGCGCGCTGCGGCTCCGACAACGCCGACGACTCGTCGGGCGGCGGCTCCGACAGCACGAACGGCGGCGGCGACAAGGTCAAGATCGACGGCCCCTTCACGGTCGACCTGCTCACGGGCACCGCGACCCCGAGCCTCGCCGAGGTCCGCGTGCCGGCGCTCGCGTACGACCGCATCGACTTCCGCATCGAACCGGCCGACGCCGGCGAGCTCGAGGGCACCTCGTGGCGGACGACGGCGACCTTCGACGACGGTGGGACGCAGCGCGCGCTGACGCTCTCGCTGCGCTTCAACGAGGACCTCCGGGTGGAGGCGCCGGGCGGCGTGCAGGTCGAGGCCGGCGCGCCGCTGCTCGTGCGCTTCGACGTGACGCAGTGGCTCTCGGGGGTCGGGCTCGGCGCGTGCGTCGACAGCGGCGAGGCGGACGCGGGCGACGCGATCGTGATCGACGACGCGACGCGCGGCAACGAGTGCGGCGAGGTCGAGGGCGCGCTCAAGGAGGCGGTCAAGCGCTCGATGCAGCTGGACCGCGACGACCTCTCCGACGCCGCCGGCGCCGATGACGGCACGCCTGATCAGGGCCGCGGCGACGGCTGATCCCGAGGAGCACGCATGGCCCGCCCGGTCACGGACGTCTTCGGCTACCTCGACTACCGCGCCTTCCTCCGCGACCTCTACGCGGCGAAGAAGGCGAAGGGGCGCGGCTTCAGCTTCCGCGCCTTCTCGCGCCGGGCGGGCCTGAAATCGCCGAATTACCTCAAGCTCGTGATGGACGGCCAGCGCAGCCTCACCTCGCCGATGGCGGAGCGCTTCGCCGAGGCGTGCGAGCTCGAGGGGGAGGGCGCGCGGTACTTCTGCGACCTCGTCGCCTTCAACCAGGCGAAGACCGCCGCCGAGCGCAGCGACCACTACGGCAAGCTCGTCCGCTTCCGGAAGTTTCGCGCCGCGCAGAAGCTCGAGCTCGCGCACGCGGCCTACCACTCGCACTGGTACCTGCCGGCGATCCGCGAGCTCGCGTCGGCGGAGGACTTCGACCCGGCGCCGGCGGCGATCGCGGCGCGGCTGACGCCGCAGATCACCGCCGCGGAGGCGGCGCGGGCGCTCGAGGTGCTGCTGCAGCTCGGGCTGCTCGTGCGGGACGAGGACGGTCGCGTGCGCCAGGCGGAGGCCCTCGTGACGACGGGGGCCGAGACGCGCGGCGTGCACCTGCGCTCCTATCACCGTGCCATGATCCAGATGGGCGCGGAGGCGATCGACCTGCACGGGCCCGACGAGCGGGACATCAGCTCGTTGACCCTCTGCCTGGGCGAGCGCGGCCTCTCGCGCCTCAAGGAGCGATTGCAGAGCTTTCACAGGGAACTGCTCGAGTGGAGCGCGCTGGAGTCGGACGGTCGACAGGTCGTGCAGGTGAACTTTCAGCTCTTCCCGCTCAGCAGGC
>CAYHCR010000214.1:0-6427 GCA_964354895.1 uncultured Myxococcales bacterium
CAGCGACGTCATTGCCCACGTGAGCGCCCCCGAGGAGCGGCCCGAACCCGGGGAGGCCGACTCTTCAGTGCACGCCGCGCGGGTGCGAGGGCTGATCGACGCTGTCGCCGCGCCGCGCCGACTCGAAGTCCTCCTCGTCGGCGACGCCCTTCTCCACGAGCAGTCGCTGGAGCAGGTGCACGGCCTCCTGCGTGCGCCGCAGCTCGGCCTCCGCCCAGGTCGCGCGCTCCTCGGTGCTCACGAGCCGCTCCTCGAGCGCCGCGCGCAGCTGCACCCACCGACGGAAGAGCGCCACGGACGATCCGAGGACGAAGGCGCCGGCGACCGCGAGGAGGAGCTCCACCATGACCTTGGTCCTCAAGCGGCGCGCCGCGATCGCTACGACCCAGCGAGCCTAGATCGCTGCAACGTCGACCGGGAGCCCCCGGTTCCCCGCGCCCGGGGCAGGGCGCGCGTCGATCACTCCTCCGACGAGCCCGGCTTGTTCTCGTCGAACCCCGCCGGCGCAGGTTTGCCCATCACGATGGGCCCCGCGGCCTCGAACGGGATCTGGCCGATCGGGAGGTCGATCGAGGCCTCGATCCGGTAGGTGAGCCCCGTCGCGGTCTTGAGGAACTTTCCGACCTCCTTGAAATTGTTCTCGGAGAGCAGGACCGAGATCTCGACCTGCGAGGCGGAGGAGCCGGGCACGGTCTCGTTCCGCGCGGTCACGCCGTCCCCGACGAGCTCGACGCCGTTGATCGAGAGTTTGTAGGTGATCTGCTCGATCTTCACGTCGAAGGGGTTCGGGTTCTCGATGCGCGGGAAGAAGACCAGGTTGATCTCCTTGCTGTCGTAGTGGCTCGAGCTCTCGATGTGGAAGATCGTGATCTTCGGGATGTGCGGCCCGCGCACCTGGTACGCGACCGAGAACGGCGCCTCCCGCGCGCCGTCCGAGAGCGCGCCGCGCAGCACGAACTCCAGCGTCGCGCCCTCCTCGAGCAGCTCTGCAAACTTGTCATCCGGCCCGTACCTGCTGGCCGCGCGCACCTTCGCCTTCGAGCCTTCGACCTCGGGCGTCGAGGAGCCCTTGCCCACGACGACGTCCCGGATCTCGACCTCCCAGCTCACGCTCGTGGGCGTGAAGCCCTCCGGCAGCGAGAGGTGCGCGATCGCCGCGAAGCCCTCGAAGGTCTGATCGGCGAGCTCGGTCCGCGTCACCTCGACGGCGCCCAGCGGCGGCGGCGCGACGACCTCGGGCGCGGCGCAGGCGGCGAGCAGCAGGGGGACGAAGAGGGCGCGGCGCATGGGGGTTCTCCCGAGCAGGACTGCCGATCAGATGCCGCAGGTGTCCTGCGGCGGGTCGCCCGGGCGCCAGGGGCAGCCGCCCTCCAGCGTCCGGACGTTGTTGAGGATCCACTTCACGCGGCCCGACTGATCGTCGAGCGTCAGCTCCAGCTGCACGAAGCCGATCTCAGGCACGAACCAGCGCACGCGCTCGTCCCACGGCAGCCCGGAATAGAGGACGCGGGTCGCCGTGAAGCTCTGCCGGGGACCGCCGTCGAGCGAGGCGAGGACGGCCTGGTCCGGGGTGTAGTCCGCGCGCAGGCTCGCCGTCGTCGGCGCGCCCTGCTCGGCGCCGAAGATCTTCTCCTTCACGCTCGCCTGGGCCATCACGGACGACTGCGCCTCGACCGGGCCGGTGACGAACGGCAGGCCGCCCTCGATCTCGAAGTACTGGTCGTTGTCGCCCTGGCCGAGGTTCACCCACGCGAGCTTCAGGACCGGATCGGTCGGCGTATAGAAATCGACGCGGCGGACCTGCCCGTTCACGCGGTAACGCGCGACGTGCTGCTCGACGCCCTGCGTGTAGATGTCCGAGACCGACTCGATCGCGATGCCGAGCCGCATCGGGCTGTTCTCGTCCTCCGGCACGTACTCCATGCAGCGGCAGGCGGGCACGGCGAAGTAGGTGACGGGATCGCCGATCGTCGGGTCGGGCGGCGGAGGGGTGCGCTCGTCGCCATCGTCGCAGCCGGAGAGGGCGGCGGCGGCCAGGGCGAGCGTGGAGAGGCGGCGGCGCATGTCGGCTCCGGTCGCGGTGGGATCCGCGCAAGGGGCGGAGGATAGGCGCACGGCGGCCCCTGCGTCACGCGATCAGCGGCAGGAGATCCGCGTCGCGTCGAGGTCGAGGCGCTTCACGAGCGTGTCGAAGCCGAGCGCGTTGGCCTGCGGGCGGATCCGCCCGGCGAGGGCCTGGCCGCCGTACTCGACCTGCAGAACTGCCTTGCCGGCCGCGAGGAACGGCAGGAGCGTGTCGCACTCGTCGTACGCGAAGCACTCCTCGTTGAGCGCCCAGTCGAAGTCATCGACGAGGTCGGGGATCTGGTCGAGGTCGTTCTTGAGCCCGACGGAGAGCCCGCGCGCGTGCGCCTCGCTGGCGAGGAAGCGGTTGTAGTCGAGCTGATCCGCGGCGGTGAGCGGGAAGCCGGAGTCGTTCGCGTAGCCGTCGACGTTGTCGGGCTCGACGCCGTCGCAGCCGCGCGCCCGCGCCAGCTCGAGGCGCGCCGCGATCACCGCGCGTACGCCCGGATCCCGCACGTCGAGCCAGCGCTCCTCCGGCCAGCCGTCGAGCGGACGCCCCACGGCGGCAGCCGGGAAGTCCTGCCGATCGGGTCGCCAATCCTCCGCGGAGCCCGCGCTGAAGTAGCAGATCACGATGCGTCCAGCGGCCTGCAACTCGGCCATCACTGCGTCGGGCGTCTCGACGAGATCGACGTCGTAGAGCGCGACGTCGAACGAGGTGTCGATCTCTCCGCTGAGCTGCCACTGCCAGCTCGTGCCGGGAGGGATCACGAACGTCGCGGGACCACCGCCGTCGCCGCCGCCGCCGCCGCCGCCGCCGCCGTCCTCGCATCCCCCCGCAACGACCGCGAGCGCGAGCAGCCCCACCCATCCCATCCGGACCCCGCGCATGAAGACCTCCGTCCGCCACGGTAGCCGAAACGCCGGATGCAACCGCCCGCGCCCGCGATTACCCTGCGCCCGATGGCCCGCCCCCACCGCCCCTACCTGGGCAAGACGATCCGCGCCCTGCTGCGCGACGCCGCCCGCCGCCTCCCCGAGCTCGCGCACGTCGACGCGCGGCGCATCCTGATCGTCGCGGGCGAGGCGCGCCGCACGAGCCGCGCGACGGTCCGCCCGCTCTGCTTCGCCGACTCCCACGACCGCATCTCCAAAGACGGTCGTCGCGCCAAGCCCATCATCCGCGTCCGCGGCCGTCGCATGCTCTACGTGATCGTCCTGCGGCCCCGGTTCTTCCTCGCCGCGACCGCCGAGCAGCGCGTCGCGACGCTCCTGCACGAGCTGCTGCACGTCGCGCCCGCGTTCGACGGCACGCTCGATCCCGCCCGCACGCACGCCGCGTTGCCCGGCAAGGCGTTCGGCGCCGTGCTCGCCCCGCTGCTCGCGCGCTACCTCGCGGTGCTCCCCGCAGAGCTGCTCACGGCGCTCTCCCACAGCGGCGAGGTCCGCATGCGGCAGTGGCTCGAGCGGCCGGCGCCCTGGTTCCCGCTGCGGCGCCGCACGGGAGGCAGCAAGCTCCCCGGTCGGCGCGCGGTCTTCACCGAGGCGCAGCTCTTCGTCGGCCCGCTGCGCATGAAGACCCGCAAGGCGAAGCGGGCATGATCGCCGCCGTCACCGGCGCGACCGGCCTGCTGGGCGCGCACGTCGCTGCGAAGCTGTCCGAGGCGGGACATCGCGTGCTCGCCACGCACCGGCCTGGCTCGACGCTCCCGAGCTGGCTGCAGCGCTTCCCGATCGAGTGGCGCCCCGCGACGCTCGGCAGCCCCGCAGCGCTCACGCGCGCCTTCGACGGCGCCGACTGGGCCTTCCACTGCGCGGCCGCCGTGGAGATCCCGCCCCTCGCGACGCCCGCGCTCGTCGCCGCGAACGTCGAGGGCACCGCGCACGTGATCGAGGCGTGCCGCCGCGCGGGCGTCGCGCGCCTCGTCCACGGCTCGAGCGCCGTGACGATCGGCCTCGCCGACGGCCCGGAACCCGCCGACGAGGGCGCGCGGTTCACGCTCGCGGCGCGCGGCCTCGCCGACGGGTACGTGGTCACCAAACGCGCCGCCGAGCAGCTCGTGCTCTACGCCGCGCAGCGCGATCTGGACGCGGTGATCGCGAACCCCTGCTACCTCATCGGCCCGCACGATCCGCGGCCGGGCAGCAACCGGCTCGTGCAGGAGGTCGCGCGCGGCCGCCTCCCGGCCGGCACGCAGGGCACGAATTGCTTCGTCTCCGTCGCGAGCGTCGCCGACGGCATGGTCCGGCTCGCCACCCGCGGTCGCCGCGGGGAGCGGTATCTCTTCGGCGACGAGAACCTCACGTACCTCGCCTTCTTCGGCCGCGTCGCCGCGCGTGCAGGTGTGCGGCCTCCGAGGTGGAGCCCGCCGGACGGACTGCTGCGGGGGCTCGGCGCGCTCGGCTCGCTCACGCAGCGGATCACGGGATGGGACCCCGGCGTCACCTCGGTGAGCGTCGCGTGGAGCCTCTGCGCCGACTTTCGCTTCCGCAGCGAGAAGGCCCGCGCGGAGCTCGGTTGGGCGCCCGAGCCGCTCGACGCGGCGATCGACGCCTCACTCGCGGATCTGCGCGCGAGGGGCCGCTGCTGAAGGAGCGCGCGAAGAGCAGGGAGCGTGCCGTTGCAGCGTCAGCGCCGGAGCCCGAAGGGCGGAGCAAACAAATCAAGGCGCTTCACGCGCGAAGCGCGTGATTCGAGAATCGGTCCCCGCTGTGCGGGGCCGATTTTCGGACACGCCTTGAGGCGCGCAGCCGAATCAGCGCGTGAAGAGCACGCAGCTGCCGAGCAGCGCGAGCCCGACGGCGCGCAGGTTCGCCTCCGACGCGCCGCCCGGCGCCGCGAGCGAGACCACGTCCGTCGCGCCCCGCGCCCGCGCCCACTCGATCCGCGCCTGCAGCAGCGCGCGCTGCAGGCCCCGGCCCCTCGCGCCCGGCACGACGGCCCCGGCGAGCAGCACCGCGACGCCCTCGACGAGCACCGCCACGCCGACGCCGACGGGCTGGCCGTCGACCCGGCAGAGGAAGCTCTGCGCCGGCGGCGCGAAGAACGGCGCGTGGCGTGGCCCGGAGAGCTCCGCGTCCGCGCCCCCGAGCTCGTAGGCCGCGCGCGCGATCCGCTCGAAGAGCCCCTGGTCGGTCGTCGGCACGACCACGACGCCGGCCGGCAGCGCCGCGGGCGCGAGCGCCTCGATCCGCGCGCCGCAGAGCTGCTCGAAGCGCAGCGGGTGGTGACCCCGCGCGATCAGCTGGGCCCGCAGCGAGTCGTGCGCGAAGGGCGAGAGCTCCGTGCGGACCGGCAGCCCGCGCGCCTCGAAGAACGCCTCGACCGCGGCGAGCTGCGCGGCCGGCACCTCGCCCTGCAGGCCGAGCGCGAACGCCCGCGACACGTTCGGACCGGCATACCTTCCGCCCGCGACGAGCACGCCGCCGCCGAGCTCCGCCGTGGCCGCGCCCGCGTCGGGGTAGAGCCGCGCCTGCGTCAGCGCCCAGTGGCGCGCCCCGAGGCCCGAGGCGCGGTGCAGCCGCGCGATCCACGCCGTGCGATCCATCCCGCCTCCGGGCTACAACGTCGGCCCGACCCAACACCCCGGAGGCGCGGTGCGCAAGGTGCTCGTGAGCGCGTGTCTCTGCGGCGATCGCGTCCGGTGGGACGCGCGGCTGCGCGAAGATCGCTCGGACGTGCTCGACCGCTGGCTCGCGGAGGGGCGCGTCGTGCGCCTCTGCCCCGAGGTCGAGGGCGGCCTGCCGGTCCCGCGCCCTGCGGCCGAGCGGCAGTCCGACGGCCGCGTGCGGACGCTCGAGGGCCTCGACGTGACCGACGCCTTCGCCCGCGGCGCGGCGCACGCGGTGGCGCTCGCGGCGCTGCATGACGTGGCGTTCGCGGTGCTCAAGGAGGGCTCGCCCTCGTGCGGCTCCGGCTTCGTCTGGGACGGGCGCTTCACGCGCACGAAGCTCGAGGGAGGCGCAGGCGTGACGGTCGAGGCGCTCCGCCGCGCAGGGGTGCGCTGCTTCTCGGAGCGCGAGTGGGCCGAAGCCGACGCGCTGCTCACGTCAATCAGCCCCCTGCGGGGGGTGCCCCGGCGGCGATCGGATGGGAAATAGGTGGCGGGTTCGCCGCTCCGAACCGATCGTTCGCCGCCACTCGTGCCACCGTGCACGACAACGACGCGTCGTCTCGCGTCGGGAAGGGCAGCGCTCGATGGCCCATCGACACCTCCACAAGCTCGGCTCCGTGACCTTCGCGGTCGCGTGCTGGCTCACCGCGGCGGACGCCTTCGCCGAGGAGCCCGCGCCGGCCGTCGCAGCGCCGGCGCCTTCTCCCGCTGCGGAGGCTGCGCCGACGCCCGACGCGGCCGTCGCCCCG
>CAYHCR010000215.1:0-6417 GCA_964354895.1 uncultured Myxococcales bacterium
GAGGGACTGACCTCATTGGGGTTTCCGCCGGTCAGCGCGGCCAGCCAGACACCGGAGTCGTTCGTGCTGGCAGGACCACCGGTGCCGAGCGCCTTCACGGTCGGCGTCAGATAGAACGGGCCGGCGTCCGCGATAGAGGCGTTGAGCTTCGTCGCAGCCTCGGTGTCCGAGTTCGCAGTGATGATGCGGAACTCGAGCGCCGTGTTGGCCGGCACCGACCCCGTAAACGACAGCCGCGTCCACCGCTTGGGCGCATTGTCGCCGCAGGTCGAGACGAACATGCGGTCGAGGTTCACCTGCCGACCGGTGATGTTGGCCGCGGTATAGCCCGTGAAGTCGGAGTAGGTGTAGGTGCCCTCACCGACGCCCAGCGCCTCGATCGGGACGTTCGTGTAGGTCGCGCCGTTGGCGATCGCATGCGCGCCGAACGGGATGAACTTGCTGACGGTCTGGTCACCGACCCGCCACATGTTGTCCGTGAGGTCGAGGCCAAGACCGCCGTGCCCGGCCTGGGTGCCCGTGTAGTAGCGGGTGGTGACGTTGGACATCGTAATGGCGTCGATCATCCGGACCGTCGTCCGGCCGAAGAAGGCCCAGGCGCGGCGCGTCGGCTGCGACTTGGAGACGAAGACGCCGGTCGAGCTGTCGCCGCCGTAGTAGTCCCAGTGACCGAACGTGGTGTCCGCGGTCGCGTCGCTCGCGTCCGGGTTGGCGGTGTCGGTGCCGGTGTCGAGGCGCTTGTATCCAGGCGGCGTGAAACGAGCGACACCTCCGCACGAGTAGGTCACGTTCCAGACGTTGTTGTACTCGTCGACCGAGACTCCGTAGAACTGGTTGCGACACCAACCGCCGTTCTTCACGGTCGCGTTCGCGCCGGCTGAGCCGGGCTGCGTGAAGACGTTGCTCACGCAGTTGTTCCACTGGCAGGCGAGCGTGTTGTTCCGCGGGAAGCCGGAGCCGACGGCGCCGCCCACGGGCTGGAGCGAGTCGAGCGAGAGGTCGTGGCGCAGACCGTCCACGAACTGGATATTCGGACCACCGTGGCCGTTGGTGTACCAAACGCGCGCGTCGCCGGGGCCCGTCACGGCCACGCCGTAGGGGTTCGTTCCGAGGTCGAAGTAGCCCATCTCGGCGCCGTCGGAGTTGCGCAGCTTCACGGACTGGCCGGAGCCCAACCACGTGTGTGAGTAGTTGCCCACCCAGACCGAGCCGGGGGGCCCGGAGTCGACGTCGTTGGCGCCCATCGCCAGCGCGCGCGCGACGCCCGCGCCGACGTTGCCGGCGTTGCGGTTGCCGCCGACCGGGACCGTGAAGAGGACGCACTCGTCGTTGACGCCACTGCCGCCGTAGAGCGCGCCCGAGGAGGAGGAGTCGACGACGCCGTTGAGGTCGTTCGCGGTGCCGGTCTTGCGCGAGCACTTCACCGTGTTCGGCTCGCCGGCGATCTTGGTGACGGTCGCCTGGTACGGGCCGCTGGTGTGGGCGCGGTTCGCGACCCACGCGTCGTTGTTGTAGTCGACCGTGGAGCGGCTCGGGTTCGAGTCACCGGTGCCGGCGTCGCAGCCGGTGCTGAAGAGGGTCGCGAGGTTCGCGGCCTGCGTCATCACCGGGGCGTCGGCGTCACCGACGTTGTTGAGCCAGACCTTGAGCGTGCCCGCGCCCGTGAGCGCGTTCGTGACGACGAACTGCACGCGCATGTTCCGCCAGGTGTTGTCGGCGAGGTTCGCGACCGGCGAGTTCGAGGCCGCCGGCAGGATCGTATCGTAGTAGGCGCGGAGCTGCACGGTGTCGGTCGCGGGCGCGAAGTTCACCTTGATCGAGACGTCGGGCTGGTAGCCGTTCGCCGGGGTGACCGCTCGCGCCGTCAAGCCGTCGTTCGTCAAGCCGAGCGTGAAGGCCGTCGCGGAGCCGGAGGCGCGGAACTGGAACCCGGTGTCGAAGCCCGCGTAGAAGTGGCTGGGGACGCGGAGCCAGGAGGTGGACGACTCGTTGGCGGCGTCGCCGATCGTCAGCATGTTCGCGCCGTAGGTCGCGTTGCCATGCCGCGCCATCAGCATGCCCCAGTTCATGTTGAACATGGCGGGCGGCGTCGGATAGGTCGTCGAGACGTCGGGGCCGTTCAGCATCCAGTTCTGGATGTCGATCCGACCAGCCGCGCCGCCGATCGCGCCGGTGAAGCCCATGTGGAACGAGGGCTGGCCGCACGAGGGCAGGGCGCCGAGGTAACGGCCGCGGATCGCGATCGGGCTCGTCGTGCCCACCTTCGTGACGTGGTCCTGCCAGCTCGCGACCCAGACCGACGCTTCGGGCGGCGGCGGCGGCGGGCCGGGGACCATCGTGACGCCGCCCGCGCCCTCGGTCAGCCCGGGGGCGCCACAGACGTTCGTCACGAGGCAGGTCAGGCCGAGGAAGACGCACCCGTTGCCCGGCTTGCCCGGCAGCATGTCCATCGGCAGCCCGGGAGGCGCGCCGTCGGGCAGCGCCGCGTTGCAGGCGTTGGCCGGAAGGAACTCGCCCGGCAAGATCTCTGAGTCTCCACCGGGGATCGGGATCTCCGGGGGCGCGGAAGAGCAGTGCGAGCCTGCCATCAGGCCGCTGCAGTGCTCGGGCCCCTCACCACCGGTGCCGGAGCCGAAGCCGCCACCGATCCGGTTGGTCTCACCGTCGGGATCAACCCCGCCGCAGGCCGAGAGGACCACGAGCAGGGCCGGGAGGAGTTTCGTCGAGTGCCACTTCATGGAGCGCCTCGCGGTCGATCGAGGTACCAGCCGTACCGATGGCCGTCCCCGGGATTCGAGTTCCAGCGATGAGATAGCAGGAAACGTGCCTCGCCGAGCCCAGCGGATCCGACTGTGATTTCAAGCGCCTGCGATCGGCCGCGGCGGTCCGGGAGGCCGCCGGTTCCGCAACCCGTGCACACCCGGAAAGATTTTCATACGGCCGAGGCCCCGATCACTGCTGGAAGTTCTGACACGCGGACTGCGGATCCGACGCGGGCGTGACGTCGAACGTCGTGTCGGCCGCGTTGGCTTCGATGATCCGATCCCAATAGGGCTCGGCCGCCAGTTCGGTGCACCGCTCGTCCCCGTCGAGGTCGACGTACCAGGCAATCCGATGCGAGTGAACGGCCTGGAGCAGCCCGCTGAACTCGATCTCGAAGCCACCCGCGGCCACCGGCGCCGAGAGGCGCGCGACGGCGAGTACGAAGTCCTCATCGATCAGCAAGGCACGGACGGTCCCGCCGTTCCAGGCCTCGAAGCCCGTGCCGCGGAGCGTCAGCGAGGCCCCTGCGGGGCGGGCGAAGTTCGCGCAGGCCTCCGCGGAGAGGCTCGTGGGGTCGAGCGGGATGAACGAGCCGAGGTAGTCCCCGACGTAGTCGAAGTGGCCCGCGGGCTCTTCGGCCGTGCAGTAGCCGTCGTTGTCCGAGTCGATCGACCAGTCTACGGCGGTCGTCACGCCCTCGAGCAGGATGCCCTGAAAGACGACGAACGCCTCGCCACCGAGGACCGTCTGGCTCGAGGTGACGTCGGGGCCGCCCTCCGTCCGCGCGACCGCGACGACTCGACGACCCTCGAGGGACGGCTGGCCGCGCAGGACCAGGACCAGCGAGAAGGGATCGTCGGGCCAACCGCCCGCGCCACCCGTTCCGCTCCCGCCGGTCGCGCCGCCGCCCGCACCTCCGGTGCCTCCGGAGCCGCCATCGCTGCCGCCGGAGCCGCCATCGCTGCTGCCGCCCGAACCGCCCGTCGGGGGATAGGCGTCGTCCTTCGGCGGCGCGGCGTCATCACACGCGAACGAGCCGAGGAGCAACGCCGCGCAGCTCGCGGCCAGAACCTTCTTCATGATGCGGGCCTCCTGATCCGATGATCCCTGATGTGCCCGGGGAGAGCAACTTCGGGCGGCAGCCAAGGTTACGGCGCCGCAGCCGCGAGCGCGCGACGCGCCGCGGAGACCGACGGCAGCCCCGGCCCCGCCCAGAGCACGCGTCGATCTCGCCGATCGAGCAGCAGCGTCGAGGGCGTGGCGCGCACCGCACCGCCGAGCGCCGCCTCGATCGCGGGCTGGCGCTTCGCGTCGAACGGCCGGAGCGGATGGCCAGTGCGGTGCTTCTCGACGTAGGCGCGCACGGCCGCGGCGTCGTCCTTCGGCTCGACCGACGAGCCGCGCAGCGCGACCGCCTCGCCGAGCGTGCCGTGCAGGTGTTCCAGCCTCGGCCGCTCGCGGAGACACGACTCGCACCAGGTCGCCCAGAGCTCCTCGAGCACGAATCGGGGCTCGCCCGGCGCACCGTCGAAGAGGGGCGCGAGCGCGGCGCTGACCGCCATCGGCGCCGACGCTGGCGCGGGCCGAGCGACGAAGCCGCCGAGCGATTCCAGGCCCGTCTTCTCGTCCACCCGGTAGCGCGCGTCGACGGCGAGGCCCGCGGCGCGCTGCACGACGCCGCTCGGGAACTTCACCTCGATCGAGACGGGCCCGGCGCAGCGATCGAGCGCAAAAGATAGAGAAGCGGAGCCATGCGTGCCCATGCCCGCGCCGATGATCCGCTCTGTGACCCGCCGCCGGCCGCCGCAGGTGACCGTGGCGACTGCGCCGAGCGCGTCGCTGGTGGAGCGCGGCGGCTCGCGGCGGCTCGGATCGCCGATCAGCTCCACCGTGATCCGATGGCGCCCGGTCGAGGGCGCGAGCCGGTTCAGGTAGATCCGCAGGAGCGGTGCGTTCCGGTTGACGACGACGAGGTCCTGGTAACCGTCGCCGTCGACGTCGGCCGGCTGAAAGACGCGGCCGTCGAGCGGCGAGTCGGCGCCGGAGAGATACGAGAGATCGGCGAACGCCGTGCCGCCGAGCGAGGCGTAGAACCGATCGCGCTCACGGCCCGAGAAGTCGGCCTTGAGCTGGTCCGCGGCGCCGCTGCCGAAGTCCAGGTACTGCGCCAGCTCTGCTTTCTGCGAGGCGACCCCCCGCCAGTGATCACTTCAAAGGTCGCGTATGTACGGATCGGCCAGCGCGCGTCGCGAGGTGTAGTAGCCGTTGGGCGAGAAGAGATCGGGCCAGCCGTCGGCGTTCGCGTCGACGAACTGGGCAGAGTAGGCCCACTGCGCCGGACGGGCCGCGGCGAAGGGCTTCTCGGCCGTCGCGTCCGTGAAGCGGCCCTTCCCGTCGTTGCGCAGCAGCGTGTTGCCGCGCGCGGCGTCGGAGCGCGCCCGGATCTCCTGATCACCGAACTCGGGGCGCAGATTCGCGCGGTCCGCGAGGATTCGGGCGCCGGCCGAGGAGGACATCGCGGTCAGATAGAGATCCTGGTCTCCGTCGCCATCGAAGTCTGCGACCGAGGTGCCCATCCCGTAGATGACGCGGGAGACGCCGCTCGCCTCTGAACCGTCCTCGAACGTGGCGCCGCGGTTGAAGAAGAGGCTCGACGGGGCGAAGTCGTTCGCAACGACGAGGTCGGGCAGCCCGTCGCCGTCGAGGTCCGAGAAGGTCGCGGCCAGCGAGTCGCGGAAGAGGACGAGGCCGCGGGACTGCGTCTCATCGACGAAGTGACGGCCTCGGAGGTTGTGGAAGAACAGGTTGGGAGGGCCGAAGCGGTGCATCGAGGCGCCGAACCGACCCTGCGCCTTCTCCGCCGCAGCGAACGGGAGCGCGGCCTGTATGTACGCGAACTCGAGCCGGCTCATCGGGAGCCGGGACGGGTCGAACTTGTCGCCCTGCGCCTCGACGTCCTGGAGGATCCGCGAGAGGCGGTGGTGGAAGTCGCCGGCGGAGGTGGAAAAATAGAGGTCCGGCGCGCCGTCGCGGTCGATGTCGCCGGCGGAGACGGCGACCGTGTTGGCGGGGAAGCCGTAGTAGCGGTTGCCGCCGTGCGGGAGAAAGTGCCCTGCCTCCTGGACGTAGAGCTCGCTGGCCGCGGCCCAGCGACCGAGGACGAGATCGAGGTCTCCATCGAGATCCAGATCCAGGAACGTCGCGCTGGAGGCGTCGCGGAAGCGCAGTCCCCAGCGCTCCGTCGCGTCCGAGAAGCCGGCGCCGCCCTCGTTGTGGAGCAGCACGGTCTCGCCGAGCACGTCCCAGACGAAGAGATCGTCGAGGCCGTCGCGATCGAGGTCGACCACCGTGAGGCCCGGGTGCGCATTGGTGCCGCCGCCGAAGACCGGCGCCCGCACGTCGGACGCCTTCCCGGCGAGCACCTCGTCCACGAGGTCGTCGGAGACGGAGCGACGCAGCAGCAGCGCCTGGAGCTCTGGGGACAGGTTCGCGACCAGCGCCTCGGTCCGCTCCTCGAAGAAGGGCGCAGGCGCGCGCTGCGTCTTGAGCTCGAGCAGCGCGAGGCCGGTCAGCCGCCATGTCTGCCCCGCTCGCTCGAAGCGGACCTCGGCCTTGCCCACGTCGCGACGAAGCCCGCCGCCGCGCTCGCGCCCG
>CAYHCR010000216.1:0-6413 GCA_964354895.1 uncultured Myxococcales bacterium
GGCCGACTTCACCTGGAGCGGCTGGGGCGCCTGCCGGACGGACTGGTCCTGTCAGCCGGGTTCGACGCGGCTCTGCAGCCCGTGCGGCTCCCAGGGCTGCAACGAGTGCGGCCGCTGGAACGAGTGCGTGAACGGGGTCGACGACACCGTGGTGAAGGACCGCGGGAACGTCGGGGAGAACGCAGTCCCCCTCGTGCTCTCGGGATGGATCAACGAAGCCTACGGCTGGGACGTGTACAGGATCACCTTCATCGACGAGTACGGGGTCGCGATGCGTCCCAGCGTCCGGCTGCTCTTCTCCTACGGAGAGGCGTACGAGCTCGTCGTCTTCTGGAGGCTCAATCGCGACGGGATCTGGAACGAGGCGCCCCGGCAGCTCGTGTATTGCGACGACGTGAACCACTGCACGCTCCCGGTGGACATCGCCTCCCCGGACACGTGGGGAGACTGGATCAACGACGACATGGCGCTTCGGATCTCCATCCATAAGGTCTCGGGTGGGGCGCGGCTCTTCTGCGACGCCTACACGCTCACCCTCGACGCCTGAGCGGGAGACGATCATGTGCGGACCAGCGAAGCTCGGGATGCTCCTCGGCCTGCTCCTCGGCGCCGGGGGCTGCGCGGAGGAGGCGCCGCCGGCGGAGGACGCGGGTCCCGGCGGGGGCGGGGGCGGGGGGACCGCACCGATCTGCGACGGCTGCGTGATCGGCGGGGAGTGTCTCCCGCCGGGCGCCGTGCCGCCCGGCAACGGCTGTGTCGTCTGCGATCCAGCGCGCGCGACCGATGCGTGGAGCGACGCCGACGGCCTCGCCTGCGACGACGGCCTCTTCTGCGACGGGCCGGACCTCTGCCTCGGCGGCGCCTGCGCTGCTCATCCGGAGGTGCCCTGCGCCGACGACGGCCTGTTCTGCAACGGCGTCGAGGCCTGCGACGAGGTGCTCGACGTCTGCGTGGCGGGCACGCCCGCGTGCGCCGACGACGGCCTCTTCTGCGACGGTGAGGAGAGCTGCGACGAGGCGACCCGGAGCTGCGGGCACGTCGGGGATCCGTGCGTCGGCTCCTCGTGCGTCGAGGCGGAGGAGCGCTGCTGCACGCCCGACGTCGCGCTCGGGTGCGATCCGGCGGGAGACGTCGCGCGGTTCGACTCGTGCGGTCACGCAGGAGCCGTCGTGCAGGTCTGCTCGCACGCGCCGGACGCGCTCTGTGCGGACGGCGTCTGCGGCTGCCTGCCCGGCTGGAGCGGCGCGAACTGCGATCGTTGCGTGCGCTACGTCGACGGCTCCGCGGCTGACGACGCCGCGCTCGGGACCTCGTGGGGACGGGCGCTGCTGACCGTGCCGGCGGGGATCGCCGCTGCGGCGCCCTCGCGCTGCGAGGTCTGGATCCGGACGGGCACCTACCTGCCGAGCGCGAGCGGCGATCGCTTCGTCTCCTTCGTGCTCGCCCCCGGCGTCACGCTCGCAGGCGGCTTCGCGGGGGACGAGATCTCGCTTGAAGCCCGGGACCTCGAGGCGAACCCCACCGTGCTCAGCGGAGATCTGGGCGAGGCCGGCGAGAGCTGGGACAACACCGAGCGGGTGCTGCTCGGCGCCGACGGCGCGGGGCTCGACGGGATCGTCGTGCGTGGCGGATACATGGACCAGGGCGAAGGCGCCGACCTCGATGGTGGGGCGGGGCTCTACGCATACAACCTCTCGGTCGGGATGACGCTCCGACGCTCGCTGTTCGAGGACAACCGCACGATCCAGTCGGGAGGCGCGATCTGGGCCAGCGGCGCGCCGTTGCTCGTCGAGCAGTGCACGTTCCGGAACAACCACGCCAATTCGCGCGGCGGCGGGATCTACGCAGTGCGCCGCGGCGCGACGGCGGGAGACATGATCGTTCGGGGCTCCCGCTTCGAGGGCAATACGACGGGTGGCTGGGGCGGCGGCCTGCTCATCTGGGTGCAGAGCGGCGGCTACCTGGCCGAGCCCGAAGGCGCCGGGCTGCTCATCGAACGCAGCCTCTTCACGGGGAACGGCGCAGCCTCGGGCGCGGGCGCGGCCATCTGGGCCTTCGAGGGGCACGGCGCGGTCTTCGCCGCACACAGTTCGACGTTCTCCGGCAACTCGGCCAACACGGGCAGCGCGCTCGCGCTCTCCGGCGTCCCGCCCCAGCTCACCGCGGAGCTCGTGAACACGGTGGTCTGGGGCAACCCCGGCGCCACGCAGCTCGACTTCGACGCGCTGACGGTCGCGTACTCGGTCGTCGAGGGCGCCGGGTACGACGGCACCGACGGGAACGGCAGCCTGGACCCGCTCTTCGTGCAGCCGGATCCTGCGGCCGGCCCGGTCGACCTGCACCTCGGGCCCGGCTCGCCGTGCATCGACGCCGGGGACGACACCCGCGCGCCGCTGCTGGATCTCGACGGGAACGGCCGATTCGACGACCCGCTGGTCTCACGTTGTCCGACGCCGGACGCGCCGTCGTGCAGCTGGAGCGCCGACATCGGGGCCTATGAGCGGCAGGACTGACTGGTTCGGCAGGGCGGCCTCCATCGGGCGCCCGGCCAAGGAGCGATCATGAGGTCGATCATCGGCACGCGGGTCCTTCTGGCCGCCTCGGCGGCGGCTCTCGTCGTTGCGTCGGGCTGCGGAGACGACGCGGACGCCGGGGGCGAAGGCGCGGGCGCGGGCGGCGGGGCGGGCGGGAGCGCGGGCGGCAGCGGCGGAGAGGTCGGCGGCGGCGGCGGCGAGGTCTGTGTGCCGCGCACCTGCGGCGAGGTCGAGCTCGCGTGCGGGACCTTCTCCGATGGCTGCGGCGCGTCGCTGCGGTGCTGGGAGGCGTGCGACTGCTCGCCCGATGACTTCGAGGCGCGGTGCCCGTCGCGCGCGTGCGAGACGGCGGCCGGCTGCAGCGACGCGGGCCGATGCGTCTACGAGCCGGTCGTCTGCGGCGAGCCGTGCAGGTGTGCGCTCGACGACTGCGCGGGAGACACGCCTCGCTCGTGCGGCGACGCGTTGTGCAGCGCGCAGTTCTGCCTTCCCTCCCCGGTCTCCGACGGCGAGGTCGTGCGCTACGGCAATGTATGCGCGCCGGCGGACGAGGCGTCCTGCGGCACGTGCGGCCTCGGACGACTCACCTGTGATCCGCGCGCGTCAACGCTCGCCTGCGAGGACCTCGACCTCGCGGGCGACGTGAACCCCGATCGCGTCGAGTGCGACTCCGGGCTCACCTCCTCGACCTTCGTCTTCCTCGATCCCGCCTTCCCGGGCGTTGGCTCCGACGGCAGCCGGGAGGCGCCGTTCACCACGCTGGGCGACGCGCTCGACGCGGCCGCGATGCGCGGCGCCCGGGCGGTCATCGTGGGAGGCGCGCCCGTGGTCCTGGAGCGCCCGGCCTTCGTCGAGGGCATTTCGGTCTACGGTGGAAATACCGGCTACCCCCTCTGGCGACGGGACGAGCAGCAGATCCCGTCGTGGAAGATCCCCTACGACGGTGCGCCGGGCGGGCTCTTCGTCGGCGTCTGGATCGAGCGCTTCCGGCGGGAGACCGTGCTCGCCGATCTGGCGATCCACACGACCTCCCTCAGCGGCGTCGAAGACGGCCCGGGGCTCTCCAACTACGGCCTGTACGTGCTCGACTCGCCCGGGCTGCGCCTGCACCGCGTGGAGGTGACGGCCGGCAATGCCAGCGACGGCGGCCCCGGGTCGCCCGGGGAGGCCGCGCCGCCCGCGAGCGCGGGGCTCGCCGGCGCGCCGACGACCGGGCTGATCGCCGAGAGTTCGTGCGTCGGGCCGCGCTACCACATCTGCAGCTACGAGCAGGCCGGCGGCGACGACGCGTGCCAGTGCGGCTATGACACCGGCAGCAATTCCTGTATCTGGGCGACCATCACCGACCCCCCGCAGTCCTGCGTGTCGTGCCCGGACGTCGGCGCGGTGCCCTTCACGGCCGGCGGGGACGGCGGCGCCGCGCTCGTGGTGGTCGACATCTACGATGCCGGCGGCGGGGTCCTCCGCCCGTGGACGACGCCGTGGGTGAGCGTCACGCCCCCTTCGCCCGCGGGGCTGCCTCAGCTCGGGAACGACCAGGCGTGGTGGTGGCAGGCCCGCTGGCCCGAGCCGGGCTTCCCCGGCCCCGACGCACCCCTCGAACCGCCCATCCAGTCCTCGTCGGGTCGAGTCGTCCGGCTCCCCGAGGAGCGTGACGGGCTCTGGGCATTCCACCTCTCCGAGGCGGGGCGCGGCTTCCAGGGGCGCGCGGGACGGCCGGGCGGCGGCGGCGGCGGCGGCATGGGCGGGCTCGGCTGGGGCGGCTACCAGACCGGGAGCTCGAGCTTCATCGTCGGTGCGGGCGGCGGCGGCGGCGGCGCGGGTGCGTGCGGCGGCGGCGGCGGCCACGGCGGGTGGCCGGGCGGCTACTCGGTGGCGCTGTTCGTCGTCCGCTCGCCGGGGCTCGTGGCGAAGGACTCGGTCTTCACGAGCGGCCGCGCCGGTCGCGGCGGCGATGGTGGGCCCGGCGGCGCCTCGACCGTCGGCGGCCTCGGCGGCCCGACGGGCGCGCTGGATCCCTCGCTCCACGCCCTCTACGACTCGGCGACCTGCTCGCGCTGGCTCGACGGACCGGAGCAGATCTGCCTCGTGCTCGGCGCGAGCGGCGGCAACGGCGGCCGCGGACAGCCCGGCGCGATCGGCGGCAACGGCACGGGCGGCTCGTCGATCGGCGGCGCCTGCGCCGAGGGCGCGATCGTGCTCGAGGGCGATACACGCTTCCTCGGCGGCGACGCAGGGCCCGGCGGCGCGTCCGGCGCGGTCGTCGGCCCGCCGGGTGACTCCGTCACGCAGCGCGGCTGCGCACCCGCGTGTGGCAATGGGCTCCTCGATCCCGGCGAAGCGTGCGACGACGGCAACGACCGCGAGCGCGATGGCTGCGGAGGTGACTGCACGCTCGGCTGCGCCGATGGCTCGGGCGCGGACCGCGCGCTCGTGGATCCCGCGACCGGCCGCTGCCTCGCCGCCTTCCTCACGCAGGAAGACGGCGCGGCTGCCCAGGCGCGCTGCGCGGCGCTCGGGGGCGCGCTCGCAGCGCTTTCAAGCCCGATCACGGAGCGCGCCGCGACGCTGCTCGTCGAGCCAGAGACGAGGTTCCTGATCGGCCTCGGCGACGGCGCGCTCGAGGGCACGTACGCCTGGCCCGACGGCGAGGCGCCCGCGTCGAGCCGCTGGTGCTTCGGCGAGCCCGCGGGCGGCGAGGAGCAGGACTGCGTGGTCCACCGCGTCGACCTCGGCTGCTGGGAGAACAAGCCGTGCGCCGACTTCGCGCCCTACCTCTGCGAGCTGCCCGTGCCGTGACCGGCGGCCGCCCCGCGCGCGCCTCCGCCTACCCGAGCAGGCCCTGCACCACCCGCACGACCGCGAGCCCCGCGATCGGCGCCGTCTCCGCGCGCAGCACGAGCGGCCCGAGCGTGACGGCCCGCGCCCCGCGCGCGACCGCCTGCGATACTTCCTCCCTCGTGAGCCCGCCTTCGGGGCCCACGAGGAGCACCAGCGGCGCGTCGCCCGCCTCCGCCACGACCGTGGAGAGCCGCGCCGCGCGCTCCTCTTCGTCCAGCACGCAGATCACCGCGCCCGCAGATGCGTCCAGCAGCGCCGCGAGCGAGGCCGGCGCGTGGACCTCGGGGACGTCGGCGCGGCCGCACTGCCGGGCCGCCTGCTCGACGATCGTCCGCCAGCGCGCCAGCCGCTCGGGCACCTTCGCCGGCGCGAGCTGCACCACACATCGCGCGAGCGCCAGCGGCCGGAACGCCGTGGCCCCGAGCTCCGTGCCCTTCTGCAGCACGAGCTCGAGCTTGTCGCCTTTGGGCAGCCCCATCGCCAGCGTGACGGCCGGCAGACGCACACCTTCCCGCACCGGCCCCGCCGCGAGCGCCACGCGCCCCGGCTCGACGCGCGTCACGACCGCCGCCCGCGCGCGCCCGTCCCCGTCGAAGAGCTCCACCTCGGCGCCCACCGTCACGCGCAGCACGCGCAGCAGGTGGTGCGCCGCCGCCCCCTCCACGACGACCTCGGTCGCCGCCGGGTCGAACGGCACGAGCGCGCGGATCACGGCGCGCGCAGCGTGAGCATCGACCACTCGCCCTCGTCGTCGCGGCCGACAGGTGTGCAGCCGGCCGCCACGTAGGCCGCCGCCACCTCGTCCGCCTGCGTGCAGAGGATCCCCGAGAGCAGGAGCGTGGCTCCGGGCGCGAGGCGCGCGACGATCGGCGCGCAGAGCTCGATGAGGGTGTTGGCGAGGATGTTCGCGACGACGAGCGCGTAGCCGCCCGTCACCTCTTCGATGGGCGTCGTGCCGCTCTTCACGAACGGGACGCCGTTCTTCTCCGCGTTCTCGATCGCCACCTTCACCGCGATCGGGTCGTTGTCGATCTGCAA
>CAYHCR010000217.1:0-6406 GCA_964354895.1 uncultured Myxococcales bacterium
GTCGTGCGCGCGCTGGGCCGCGCGGATCGTGTCCACGCCTCGATGCTCGCGCGCGGCTATACCGGGCGGCTGCCGGTCGGGCGACCGTTGCGCGCCCGGCCGGTCGACTGGCTCGTGCCGACGGGGCTGGCGGCGGTCGCGGCCGGGAGCCTCGCGTGGCTGCGGTGAGCGCGAAGGCGATCGAGCTGCATGGCTTGACGTATCGCTGGCGTGGGGCGCCTGTGCCCGCCCTGCAGGAGGTCTCGCTCACGATCGCCGTGGGCGAGCGCGTGGCGGTGCTCGGCCCCAACGGCGCGGGCAAGTCGACGCTGCTCGCCCACCTCAACGGCGCGCGGCTCGCGAGCCCCCCCGTGCAGATCGGCGGCACGCCCATCGATCGCGCGCACCTCGCGGAGATCCGCCGCCGGGTCGGCGTGGTGCAGCAGGAGACCGACGATCAGCTCTTCCTGCCGACCGTGCGCGAGGACGTCGCGTTCGGTCCGCAGAACGCAGGTCTGCCGCCGGACGAGGTCGATCGCCGGGTCGACGCGGCGCTCGCGCAGGTCGGCGCGACGGCGCTGGCGGCGCGGACGCACAGCGCGCTCTCCGGCGGTGAGCGGCGGCGGGTCGCGCTCGCGACGGTGCTCTCGATGGACGTCGAGCTGCTCGTGCTCGACGAGCCGACCTCGAACCTCGACGCGCGCGGCCGCCGCGCGATCGCCGCGCTCGTGCGCGCCCTGCCGCGGACGCTGGTGGTCGCGACCCACGACGTGGAGTTCGTGCGTGCGGTCTGCGACCGGGTGATCGTGCTCGACGAGGGGCGCGTCGTCGCCGATGGCGCCGCCGATGTGTTGCTCGAGGACCGCGCGCTGCTGGAGCGCCACGGCGTGCTCTGACCCTGCGCGGGGCGAGCGCCTCGAACCATCGATCCGCGTCGCCGGCAGGCGAGGAACGGCTTGTCCCGGCCTCGGTGATCGGCCCGCCCCGGACGTCACGGACCTCCGTCGCCGAGGACGGCCTCGAGCGGCGTGAGCGCCGCGACGGCGCGCCTGCTCTTCTTCGCCTTCGCGCCACGCTCCTCACGCTCGGCGCGGGCCCGCCCCCGGAGGCCCCGATGCGGATGCAGGACGCCGTGCTGCCGGTCTTCGTGCGGGGGCCGGAGGCGGTGCACCGCGCGCGGGGCCGCGTGACGGTAGACGCTTGACGGTATGACGGACAAGCCTCCAATATAACGGACGCCATCCGCCCGGCGCAGGCGCGCCCCGCCGAGGAAGCCCATGCCGTCCGTCGTCGCCCGCGTCGTCCTCCCGCTCCTGCTCGCCGCCGGATGCACGGCGCCGGTCGCCGACGCGGCGGAGGTCGAGCTCACGCTCCTCAACGTCTCCTACGATCCGACGCGCGAGCTCTACGCCGAGCTCGACGCCTCGTTCGCCGCCGCGTGGAGGGCGAAGACGGGCCAGACGGTGAAGGTGAACGCCTCGCACGGCGGCTCCTCGAAGCAGGCCCGCGCGGTGATCGACGGCCTGCCCGCCGACGTCGTCACGCTCGCGATGGCCGCGGACGTCGACGCGATCGCGGCGCAGGCAAAACTGCTCTCGCCGGACTGGCAGCAGCAGCTGCCGCGCAACAGCGCGCCCTACACCTCGACGATGATCTTCGCCGTCCGCAAGGGGAACCCGAAGGGCATCCGCGACTGGGACGATCTCGTGAAGCCGGGCGTCGTGGTCGTGCCGGGCAACCCGAAGACCTCGGGCGCCGCGCGCTGGGTCTACCTGGCGGCGTACGGCTTCGCGAAGGAGCGCTACGGCACCGACGAGGCCGCGCGGGAGTTCGTCCGCACCCTCTACGCGAACGCCCCCGTCCTCGACTCCGGCGCGCGCGGCACGACCACGACCTTCGCGCAGCGCGGCCTCGGTGACGTGCTCCTCAACTGGGAGAACGACGTGCTGCTGCTCGCGGCCGAGCAGGGCGACACGATCGAGGTCGTCCTCCCGTCGGTGAGCGTGCTCGCCGAGCCGGTCGTGGCGGTCGTCGAGCAGAACGCAAACAAGCACGGGACCACGGCGGTCGCGCGCGCCTACCTCGAGCACCTCTACACGCCGGAGGGGCAGGAGCTCGCGGCGAAGCATTACTTCCGCCCGACCGACGAGGCGATCGCGAAGCGTCACGAGGCGCGTTTTCCCCCGCTGCGACGCTTCACGGTGGCGGAGCGCTTCGGCGGCTGGACCCAGGCGCAGCGGACACACTTCGCGGACGGCGGCCTCTTCGACCAGCTCTACGTCGCAACGCAGTGAGCGCCCCCGCACGGTCGCGCCGGTGGCACGCCGGTGTGTTGCCCGGCTTCGGTCCCACGCTCGGCGTCACGCTGACGTGGCTGAGCCTGCTGGTGCTGCTGCCGCTCTCGGCGCTGGCGCTGCACGCGCTCGACCTCGACGGCGCGACGTTCTGGCGATCGATCAGCGGACCACGCGCGCTCGCGGCCTACCGGCTCAGCTTCGGCGGCGCGTTCGTGGCGGCGCTCGTCAACGCGCTGGCCGGCCTCGTGGTCGCGTGGACGCTCACGCGCTACGAGTTCCCGGGGAAGGCGCTCATGGATGCGTTGGTCGATCTTCCGCTCGCGCTGCCGACCGCGGTCGCGGGGATCTCGCTCTGCGCGCTGTGGGCCGCGAACGGCTGGCTCGGCGGCCTCGTCGCGCCGCTCGGCCTGCGCGTCGCATACACGCCGCTGGGCGTGCTCGTCGCGATGGTCTTCGTGGGGCTGCCGTTCGTCGTGCGCACGGTGCAGCCGGTCCTGCAGGAGCTCGATCCCCAGCTCGAGGAGGCCTCCGCGCTGCTCGGCGCCACGCGGCTGCAGACGTTCCTGCGGGTCATCCTGCCTGCGCTGCTGCCCTCGCTCCTGACGGGCTTCGCGCTCGCGTTCGCGCGCGGCGTCGGCGAGTACGGCTCGATCGTCTTCCTCTCCGGAAACATGCCGCTGCGCACGGAGATCGTCCCGCTCCTGATCGTGACGAAGCTCGAGCAGTACGACACCGCCGGCGCGACCGCGCTCGCGGTCGTGATGCTCGCCGGATCGTTCGCGCTGCTGGGGCTCGTCAACGGCCTGCAGGCGTGGAGCCGGAGGGGCCGCCGTGGCTGACGCCCTCCCTTCGGCCGCCGGCCCCCGCCTCGCGCGCGCCGAGCCGTGGGCCGTGCGCGCCGCGCTGATCGGCCTCACGCTCGCGTTCCTCGGCCTCTTCGTCGCGTTGCCGATCGTCGCCGTCTTCGTCGAGGCCTTCGCGAAGGGCCCCGCCGTCTACGTGCAGAAGCTGCTCGCGCCCGACGCGCTCGCGGCGATCCGGCTCACGCTCGTCACCGCGGCGATCGTCGTGCCGCTCAACGCGATCTTCGGCCTCTGCGCCGCCTGGCTCCTCGCGAAGTACACCTTTCCGGGGAAAGGTCTGCTGCTCACGCTGATCGATCTCCCGTTCAGCGTGTCGCCCGTCGTCTCGGGGCTGCTCTTCGTGCTGCTCTTCGGCGCGCGCGGGCTCTTCGGCCCGTGGCTCGAGGCGCACGGCGTCAGCGTCGTCTTCGCGACGCCGGGGATCGTGCTCGCGACGCTCTTCGTCACCTTCCCGTTCGTCGCCAGAGAAGTGCTGCCGATCCTCGAGGAGCTGGGCAGCGACGAGGAGGAGGCCGCGCTCACGCTCGGCGCGTCGGGCCTGCGGATCTTCTTTCAGGTGACGCTGCCGAAGGTCCGCTGGGGGCTGCTCTACGGCCTCATCCTCTGCAACGCGCGGGCGATGGGCGAGTTCGGCGCCGTCTCCGTCGTCTCCGGCCACGTCCGCGGGCAGACCAACACCATGCCGCTGCAGATCGAGATCCTCTACAACGAGTACGACACGGTCGGCGCGTTCGCGCTGGCGTCGCTGCTCGTGCTCCTCGCGCTCGTGACGCTCGCCGCGAAGAGCTTCCTGGGCGCGAAGCAGGGCCACCGATGAACCTCCGGGTCGAGGCGCTCACGGAGCGGTATGGACGCGGCGCGGCGGCGGTCCGCGCGGCCACCTTTGCGGCGGCCGAAGGCGGCGTCACGACGCTGCTGGGTCCATCGGGCTCGGGGAAGACGACGATCCTGCGGGCGATCGCCGGGCTCGAGCCGATCGACGAGGGGCGCGTGCTCTTCGACGAGCGCGACGTCACGGTGCTCCCGCCGCGCGAGCGGGGGATCGGCTTCGTCTTCCAGTCGTTCGCGCTCTTCCCGCACATGACGGTGGGTCGCAACGTCGCCTACGGCCTCGAGGTGCGCGGCGTGCCGAAGGCGGCGCGGGAGGAGCGGGTGGCAGAGCTGCTCGCGCTCGTGCAGCTCGAGGGCCTCGGCGAGCGCTTCCCCGCGCAGCTCTCGGGCGGCCAGCGCCAGCGGGTCGGCTTCGCGCGCGCGCTGGCCTGCAGACCTGCGCTCCTGCTCCTGGACGAGCCGTTCGGCGCGCTCGACACGCGGGTCCGGCTCGAGCTGCGCGAGTGGCTGACGCGGCTGCACGAGACGACGCGGCTCACGACGATCCTCGTGACGCACGATCAGGAGGAGGCGCTCGAGCTCTCCGCGCGGATCGTCGTGATGGACCAGGGGCGCGTCGTGCAGGTCGGCACGCCCGCCGAGATCTACGACGAGCCCCGCACGCCCTTCGTCGCCTCGTTCGTGGGCAGCGCGAACGTGCTGCGCGGCCGGGTGTCGGGCGATCGGGCGTCGATCGGCGCGCTCTCCATGGAGGTGCCCAGCGGCTCGCCGGAGGGCGCGGCGGTGCAGGCGGTCGTGCGGCCGCACCACGTCGGCGTCGGCCGCGATGGCGCGGCGCGGCCGGGGCGCACGACCGGCCGCATCATGCGTCGGATCGGCCTGGGCGCCTCGGTGAAGCTCCAGCTCCTGCTCGCGTCGAGCGACTCGATCACCGTCGAGCTGCCGCGTCGGGAGGCGGACGCGCTGCACCTCGCGGTCGGCGACGAGATCTTCGTGGATCTCGGCGAGCCGCGCGTCTTCGTCGGCGACTGGGAGATCTGAGAGGGCTCGTCCCGCGCGCGCCCCCCGGCGGCCGGCGTGGCAGGTGTCGCGCCCGCTACAGCGCGAGAGAGAGCTGCACGCCCGCGTCGAGCGCCGGCTTCGGCGTCGAGATCCCGCTGCCGAACGGCTCGGGCGCGCCCGGGATCGCCGGGAGCTCGAGGCCGTAGTGCAGCTCGCCGTTCTGGCCGTAGTGGGCGGCGACATAGGCGCCCACGGTCAGGTACTGGAGCGCGAGCGTGCTGACCTGCAGCCGGGACAGGAACGATCGGTCGGAGAGATTCCCGAGCGTCGAGAGCACGAAGGTGGTGTCGTTCCAGTCGCCCGGCGCCATCAGCAGCAGATACAACGCCCCGTAGTGGCGCCCGTTGTAGAGCGGCTGGAACAGGCTCCCGCGGGACGCCGTCACGGTGCCGGACTCGCCGTCGAGGGTCGGGAGCGCGCCGCCTGCGAGCAGCCACGGATACAACGACGCGTCCTCGTAGCCGGCGTCGTTGAAGAAATACTCCGCGCCGATCGCGAGCGAGTCCTGGTCCGAATATTTCAGGGAGTACTCGACGCCCGCGACCGCCTGCGGGATCCAGTCCTCCTCGCGCGAGATCTCGTCCGGCAGCACGTAGTGGGCCAGATCGAGCTCGCCCTCGAAGAAGGGCGTCGTCACGCCGTGCTGGACGGCGACCTCGCCGCGCACGTCGAGCTCCCAGAGGGCCGTCGATACATCGGCGCCCAGCCGCAGCGGGTTGCCCTTGCGTACGGCCGTCGAGAGCCCGAACTCCGCGTCGAGCAGCACGATCTCCGCCCGCAGCGCACCGCCGACGTCCTCGGGCTTCGAGGCCGAGTCAAAGAGCGCGAGCGCGTAGAAATTCCAGCCGAGCGACTCGACCGGCAGGTGCAGCTTGAGCAGCGGCACGCCGGTGCGCTCGTCCTGGAACGCCAGTGGATCGAGCTTGCTCTGGTTGGCGAAGTCGGTCGGGTTCCAGAAGCGCCCCGTGCCCCACTTGATGCGCTGCTGGCCGAAGGTCACGTAGACGACCCGCGCGAGATCGAACTTCACCCAGAGCTGATCGAGCAGGACGCGGGTGCGCTCCTGCTCGTTGCCGAGCGCGTCGAGCGCGCCGTCGGCCACCGTCGGGTCGTGGTAGATGCGGCCGCGCACGTACGCACGCACCTGATCCGCCGGCCGGGCGTCGCCATACAGATCGAGGAAGTTGTTGGACGAGAGCGCGAAGCTCGCCGGGTCGCCCTCCTCGAGCGCCGCGTAGTCGGCCCGCAGCACGAGCTGGCCGCCGAGCGCGAGCGTGTCGTACGCCTCGTCCAGCTTCGCCGACGCCTCCGCGTCGGTGCGGTTCGCGCCGAACAGCCCGGCGTCGTCGCGCGCGCCGCCCACGCCCTCAGCCC
>CAYHCR010000218.1:0-6389 GCA_964354895.1 uncultured Myxococcales bacterium
CGGCGACGCGGCCGGCGCACGCGGCGCGACGGGCGGCGACGCGGCCGGCGCACGCGGCGCGACGGGCGCGGGCGCGACGGGCGCGGGCACGTAGGGCTTCGCCTCGGGCGAGGTCGTCTCATACATCGCCTCGCGGCCACCCGGGCGCGCAGGCGCGGGGGCCGGCGGCGCGGCGATCGGCGCGACGACGGGCCGGACCGGCATGAGCCGATCAGGCTGCGTGTGCTCCTCCTTCGGAGCCGGCGGGGCGACGGCGCCCGCGGGCTTCTTCTCGATGACGGTCGCGCCCTCGGGATCGAAGCCCGCGACCTCGACGATGCGGAAGACCCGCCCCGACTTCGGATCGGTCACGTGGATCGAGTTGTCGTCCTTCACGTCGCACATCAGGCTGGCGATCGGGATGCCCTGTTCACCGAGCTTCGCCATGCCGCTCTTCAACGCGGCGATCCAGTTGTCCGCCTCGACGCGCAGCGTGACGCTGGGCATCTCGCTGCCAGCCGGGAGGAAGACCTCGAAACGTGCCATGGGGCGGATCCTCGCCGCGCGCGCGCGGCTGACGCAAGCATGAGGCGCCCGCAGGAGGGGCGCGAGATCAGCGTTCGGACGACGCCGGGGGCGGCGCGCGGGGGAAGACGCGCTCTTCCAGGAAGCGCTCGATCCGAAGCTCGACGAGCTCGGGCTGCTCGATGATCGCCGCGTGCGATCCCGAGGGCACCACGAGCAGCTCTGCGGCCGGGATCTTCGCGGCCATCTCGCGCGCGACGCCCGGCTTGCAGAAGAGATCACGCTCGCCCGCGATCACGAGGACCGGGACCTCGATGCGCGGGAGCTGCTCCGTCGCGTCGTGCTCCGCGATGGCGTTGGCGAGCCGGAAGAAGACCCGCGGATCCAGCCGCGCCGTGTGCTGCAGGTAACCCGGCAGCCAGCCCTTCGGCGAGAGCGACGGGTGCACGATCCCGAGCTTGCGCGCCAGGAACTCGGCGAGCTCCGGCTGCTCCGCGCCCAGCCGCGTGGTCCGCCGGACCAGCCACGGGCTCGAGAACGCGAGCCGCGTCGTGGCGCGCAGGATCGCCCGCGACGCGACCGGGTGGCCGTAGAAGGTGTCGGTCGCGCGGCGGTAGGTGCCGAGCGTCGGCACGAGGCCCGCGACGCGCTCGGGGTAGAGGCGGAGGAACTCGAAGCCGAGCTGGCTGCCCATCGAGTGGCCGAGCAGGCAGGCCTTGTCGATCGCGAGCGAATCGAGCAGCGCGCGCAGGTCGTGGGCGAGGACCGGGAGATCGAGCCCCTCGACGTCGCGGGGCTCATCGCTGCGGCCATGCCCGCGGTAGTCCCAGAGGATCGTCTTCCAGCCGAGGCGCGCGAGCTTGCCCGCGAGCGCCTCCCAGAAGGTGATCGTGACGCCGACGCCGTTCTGGAACGCGAGCGCGGGCCCGTCGCCCTGCACGCGGAACCAGAGCCGCGTGCCCTTGTCGACCTCGAAGAAGCCTTCGCGCACGTCGTCGGGCAGAGCTGCTCCGGAGCCGGCGAGGCGCCCGGTGGACGCCTCGGTTGGGTCCGGCGCTCGAGCGAGCGCCGGTGCCGTCCGCACTACTGGTCGACGATGAAGAACTCGACGCGGCGGTTGCCCTCGCGGCCCTTCGCCGTCGCGTTGGACTCGATCGGCTTGGACTCGCCGTGGCCGATCGCCTCGAGCCGGGCAGCGTCGACGCCCTCCTTGATGAGGAAGTCACGGACGGACTTGGCGCGGTTGTCGGAGAGCTTCTGGTTGAACTTGTCGTTGCCGACCGAGTCGGTGTGGCCCTCGATGCGGACCTTCTTGATCTCCGGCGAGTCCTTGAAGACCTGACCGACCTCGCGGAGCAGCTCGAAGGACTTGCCGAGGATCGTCGCCTTGCCCGTGGCGAACTGGATCTTCTGCCGGATCTCGATCTTGTCCTTCGTCTTCACGACCAGCTTGTACTGGGGCGGGCAGCCGATGCCGGCGTTGCTGTCACGCGGCCCCGGCTCGAGCGGACACTTGTCCTCGCCGTCCACGATGCCGTCGTTGTCCTGGTCCGGGCAACCCTGCGTGCCGGCCGGACCGGGCTCCATCGGGCACTTGTCCGCGATGTCGAGGATGGTGTCGGCGTCGTTGTCCGGATCCGGGCAGCCGTCCTCGTCCTGGAAGTTGTCCTTGTCCTCGGGATCCATGATGCAGCGATCCACGTCGTCGAAGAGCCCGTCGCCGTCGCTGTCGGGGCAACCCTTGTGCTCGACCGGGCCGGGCACGTCGGGGCAGTTGTCCTCGGGGTCGATCACGCCGTCGTTGTCCCGGTCCACGATCGCGATCACCAGCTTCTTCTTGGGCTTGATGATGATCGTCTTGGTGGCGCAGTCCTTGCTGAGCGTCGCCGCCTCGCGCGCCCACTTCTCCGCGTCGATCGCGTGCTTCTCGGCCGGACCGGAGTTGCCCTCGTCCAGCTCGTTGAAGGCCGCCTTCACGTGGAACTCCGCGTACGCGAGCTCCTTGGGCGCACAGCGGTAGGCGTTCGACTTCCGCGCCGCGGCGGCGATCTCTTCGGCCGCCTGGGTGCGCTTGCGCACCTTGGTGCCGGAGGGACAACCCGTCAGGCCCGGGAGGGCGAAGACGAGCAGCGTGAGGCTCAGCAGGGCATTCGAGAAGCGCATGGGCGGTCGTGCTCCAGCGACGGCGGTCGACGCGTCAGGGCTCGGAGGGGACGATCACGGGGACGTTGGCCCTGGGGCCTTCGACCGGCGGCGGAGCAGGAGCAGCGCCGCCGGTGTCGCTCGCGATCGCCTTGGCTTCCTTCGCGAACCGCAGCGCCTCGGTGCCGAATTCGATCGCGTGCTCGTGGTCAGCGTGGCCGACGAGCTCCTTGGACTTGTGCAGATAGAGCTTGGCCGACCAGTACTCGTAGGCGGACTTCTGCTCGGCACCGAAGGACTCGGCGGCCTCGAGCTCCGCCTCGGTGTCGAACGCGAGCGCGGTCGCCTGGACGGGGCCGCAGCCGGCGACGGCCAACGCGAGGGCGGCCAACACGAGCAACGCGAACATGGAGCGCGTCACGATCCCTCCGGGCACGGCGAGTCGGATCCCAAAAAAGCCAAGGCTTCCTGCTAGATATGCAAGCGGTAGCAAGCCCCCCCGGGCGTGTCAAGGAAACGGGGACTCGACGTGCTTCGGCTCGGAACGACCCGGCCCGCCCTCCCTGACCGCCTCGCCGGCGCCCGACTCGTCGCGGCGGCCGAGCCCCCTGCGCTGCCCGATCCGGGAGAGGCGCTGCGGGGCGCGCTCGCCCGACCGCAGGCAGGTCCGCCGCTCGCCAGCTTCCTCGAACCGGGGGATCGGGTCGTGATCGTCGTGCCCGACGAGACGCGCGCCGCGGCGCTCGCGGACTGCCTGCCGATCGTGGCGGCGGCCGTGCGTGAGGTCGGCGCCGCGGCGGTCGTGCGGGTCGCCAACGGCTCCCACCGCCGCGCCTCGCCGGACTACCTCGCGACGCTCTCGAGGCTCGCGGGCGCGCCCGCCGGGGACCGCGCGTGGGACGACGCCGCCGCGCACGCGCCGATCGGCCGCCTCGCCGACGGCACGTTGGCCTCGATCGACGCCGTCGTCGCGGACGCCGACCGGATCGTGCTGATCGGCGCGACCTCCTTCCATTACCTCGCGGGCTTCGGCGGGGGCGGCAAGCTGCTCGCGCCCGGCTGCGCCGACCGGGCGACGATCCTCGCCATCCACCGCGCCTGCCTCGCGTGGCCCGGCCCGGGCCGACACGAATCCGCGCGGTCAGGCGTGCGGATCGGCAACCCGCTGCAGGCGCGGATCGCCGAGGTCGCGCGGCTCGCGCCGCCGGCGATGCTCGTGCAGGTGGCGCTGCAGCGGGGCCGCCGGATCGCGGCGGTGTTCGCCGGGGAATTGCACGAGACCCACGCCGTCTCTGCGGCGTTCCACGCGCGCTGGGGCCGGGTCGACGCCGGCGCTGCAGCGGGCGCCGTGATCGTCTCTTCGGGCGGCGCGCCCTACGACAGCTCGCTCTACCAGGCGCACAAGGCGCTCGAGGCGGCCGCGCACCTCGTCCGACCCGGCGGGCGCGTCGTCTGGCTCGCGGCCTGCCCGGAGGGGATCGGCGCTGCGGCGCTGGAGGCGGCCGCGCGCTTCTCCGACGCCGACGCGCTGGAGACGGCGCTCCGGCAGGACTTCACCGTCGCGGGCCACACGGCGCTCGCGCTGCGGCGCAAGTCCGAGGCGCTCGACGTCGTGCTGGTCGGCGCCGCGCTGCCTGCGGCCGTCGCGCGGGGGCTCCGGCTGCGGACCGCGGCGTCGCTCGAGGAGGCGACGGAGGGGCTCGATCCGGCCGACGTGGCGCTCCTGCCCGAGGGCGCCCGCGTGCTGCCGGCCGCCACCGGCGCGCTCTTCGCGAGTGGTCCCGAGGCGCCGTAGAGTGCTGCCATGATCTCCGCCCTCGCGCTCGCCGCAGCGCTCCTGCTCCCCGTCGCCGCCGCCCCGAGCGACGATCCCAACGCGCTGCTCAAGCAGATCACGTCGGGCGATCGAGTGGCGACCGATCGGGCCGTCGCGCGCCTCGCGCACCTCGGCGCCGGCGCCTCGATCGGCCGCGCGCTTGGCGAGCTGCTCGGGAACCCGCAGACCTCCGTCCGGGAGAGCGCGGCCTACGCGCTGGCCGGCCTGCCCGGCGCGGCGAAGGGCGCCGAGGAGGCGCTCGTGAAGGCCCTGACCGACGACTCGCCGCGCGTGCGGGCCGACGCGGCGCGCGCGATCGGCCGCGCCAAGCTGCGCGGCGCCGCGAAGGGGATCGTCAAGGCGATGAAGGACGACGCCAAGCCGGTCCGGATCGCGGCGCTGCAGGCGCTCACGGTGATCGGCGACGGGAAGGACAAGGCGACGATCGCGGCGGTGCTCGGCGGCCTCGAGTGGACGGATCTCGAGCTGGTCGGCGCGGCGATGGACGCCGCGGGCGCGCTGAAGATGAAGGCCGCGCGCGAGCCGCTGCTCGCGCACCTCGCGACCGGGCCCGAGCTGACCCGACCGGCGGCCGCGCGCGCGCTCGTGCGGATCGGCGCGCCGGAGGGCCGCGCGAAGCTCGAGGAGCTCCTCTCGGGCGACGAGACGACGCGCGTCGAGGCCGCAAAGCTGCTCGAGGGCGCGACCGAGACCTGGGCGATCGATCGGCTGCGCGTGCTGCTGACGGATCCCTCGCTGAAGGTCCGGGCCGCGGCGGCGCGCGCGCTCGTCGCGGGCGGCGACCAGCTCGCGGTCTCCTTCCTCGTCGTCGGCGCGGAGACGAGCCCGAACCCGGACGAGGCGCTCGCGTATGCCCGCGTCCTGGACGATCTCGGCGTCTCGCCCGAGGCGCGCGCGCAGGCCCGCGCGGAGCACCTGCGCAGGAAGCCATGACGGCGCTGCTGCTCGCGCTCCTCGCCGGCGCCGCGCCCGGCGATCCGGGCACCGCGTCCCCCACCCCGTTCGCGCAGGCCGACGCGGCCTCCATCGATCGCGCGCACCGTGCGCTGGCAAAGCTGCCCGCCGGCTGGCCCCGCACGCGCGCCGCCTCGCTCGCGATGGTCGGCACGCCCTACCTGCACTCGCCGCTCGGCGAGGGGCCCGGCGCGCCGGTCGATCCGGACCCGCGCGTGCGCTTCGATCACGTCGACTGCGTGACCTTCGTGGAGCAGAGCCTCGCGCTCGGCCACACCCGGTCGCTCGTCGAGGCGGCGAAGCTGCTCGACCGCCTCCGCTACGAGGACGGCGCGGCGCCCTCGTTCGGCGCGCGCCTGCATTTCTTCGAGGCGGAGTGGCTGCCCGCCATGCGGGCGCGCGGCTATCTGGAGGAGTCCACCCGCGCGCTCTTTCCGGCCGCGACGAGGACCGCCACGGTCACCTTCACGCAGGAGGACTGGGAGCGACGGACCGGCTTTCGCGAGTTCCCGCTCGCGTGGGCCGACGCCCCGCATGGAAGCTTCTCGATCGACTATCTGCCGCTGGCGGACGCGCTCGCGCAGGCGCAGCGCTTCCCGGACGGCCTCGTGCTGTCGGTGGTGCGCGAGGCGCGGCCGGGCGATCCGACGATCGTCTCGCACGTCGGCTTCGTGCTCGTCGCGCCCGACGGATCGCGCGTGCTGCGCCACGCGATGCTCGCCAACAAGGTCGTCACCGACGAGCCGATCGAGGCGTTCCTGCGCCGTCACGCGGCGATGAAGAAGTGGCCGGTGCGCGGCGTGAACCTCGCGTTCGTGCGCGACGGCTCGGCCCACGCGACGGCGGAGTAGCGGCTCGTCAGGGCTTCGCTTCGCCCGCCTGCTCCTCCTCGTCGGCGGCCCGCGCGGCCTCCTCGCCCTCGGCCGCGAGCTGCGCCTTCTGGGCCTCGAAG
>CAYHCR010000219.1:0-6358 GCA_964354895.1 uncultured Myxococcales bacterium
AGGCGCAGGCGGCCGTGCGCGAGTTCATCCGGCGCTACAACGAGACGCACGGCGCGACGGTCATCCTGACCAGCCACTACATGGACGACGTCGCGGCGCTCTGCCCGCGCGTGATCGTGATCAACCACGGCGCCCTCGTCTGGGACGGCCCGCTGCCGGAGCTCGTGCACCGGACGCGGCCCGAGAAGCGCGTGAACCTTCGGCTCTCCGCGCCGGTGGAGCGCGCGGTGATCGAGCGGCTCGGCGCGCGCGTGCTCTCCTGCGACGCGACGAGCGTGCAGCTGCAGCTCGGCAAGGAGAAGCTGCGCGAGGTCGTCGCCGCGGCGCTGGCAGAGCTGCCCGTCGTCGATCTGACGATTGAAGATCCGCCGCTCGAGGAGGTGCTCGCGGAGCTCTTCGAGAAGGGCGCGCCGGCAGAACTGCCCGGTGTGACGCCGTGAGGGAGGTCGCCCACGCGCTGCGGGCCTTCCCGGCGATCCTGCGCGTCGGCTTCGCGGAGGCGCTGGCCTACCGGGCGGAGTTCCTCGTCTGGGTCTTCGCCTACACGATGCCGATCATCATGCTCGCGCTCTGGAGCGCGGTGGCGCGCGAGGCGCCGGTCGGTCGCTACGGAGAGAAGGAATTCCAGGCCTATTTCCTCGCGACGCTCGTGATCCGGCTCTGCACCGGCGCGTGGGTCGTCTGGGAGATGAACCTCGAGGTGCGGCAGGGCACGCTCCAGAAGCGACTGCTGCGCCCGCTGCACCCGCTGCTGACGTACCTCGCGGAGAACCTCGCGGCGCTGCCGATGCGCTTCGCGATCGTCACGCCGATCGCGCTTTGCGCGGTCTGGTACGTCGGCCCGGACGTGCTCTCGCGCGATCCGGTGCAGTGGCTCGTGCTGCCGGTCGCGATCCTCGGCGCGTTCCTGCTGACGTTCCTCGCGATGGCGGCGATCGGCTCGCTCTCGCTCTTCTGGGAGAGCTCGCTGGCGCTCTTCGATCTGTGGCTCGGCTTCTACGTGGTCTTCTCCGGCTACGTGATGCCGCTGGAGTTCTTCCCGCCCGCCGCGCGCGACGTCATCGACTGGCTGCCCTTCCGCCAGATGCTCGCCTTCCCGGTCGAGACGCTGCTCGGCCACGCGACGCGCGAGGAGACGCTGCGGGGCCTGGCGCTGCAGTGGGCCTGGATCGCCGTCTTCGCCGCGCTCGCGCTCTCGATCTGGCGCGCCGGGCTGCGCCGCTTCGGCGCCTTCGGAGGGTGACGTACATGCGTCGTCACCTCGGGCTGCTCGTGCTGCAGGCGAAGGCCGCGGCGCTCCTGTCGCTGCAGTACCGCGTCGAGTTCGTCGTGCAGGCGGTGATGGCGCTCTTCTGGGCCGCGGCCTCGCTCTCACCGCTGCTGGTGCTCTTCTCCATGCGCGACGGCGTGGCCGGCTGGAGCGCGCCCGAGGCGCTGGTCGTGGTGGGCTTCTTCCTCGTGCTCAAGGGGCTGCTCACGGGCGTCATCCAGCCCTCGCTCACGACCGTGGTCGATCACATCCGCAAGGGCACGCTCGATTTCCTGCTGCTCAAGCCGGCGGACGCGCAGCTGCTGCTCTCGACCTCGAAGCTGGAGCTCGCGCGCATGGTCGACGTGATCGCGGGCGTGGCGCTGATCGGCTGGTCGCTCTGGAAGGCCGGCGCGCGGCCGTCGCCGGCGGACGTCGGCACCGCGCTGCTGCTCCTTTGCTGCGCGCTCGCGATCCTCTACTCGATGTGGATCCTCGTCATCTCGCTCGCCTTCCACGTCGTGAAGATCGACAACCTGAGCTTCCTGATCGTGAGCACGTTTGACGCCGCGCGCTGGCCGTCGAGCGTCTTTCGCGGCGGGTTGTCGATCCTCTTCACCTTCGTCATCCCGCTCGCCCTCATGACGACCTACCCCGCGCTCGCGCTGCTGGGGCGGAGCACGTCCGTGGAGATCGTCACGGCGCTCTCGGTCGCGGCCGGCTTCCTCGCCGTGTCTCGACTGGCCTGGACGCGCTCGATCCGGGCCTACACGGGCGCGGGCGGCTAGGATCTCCCAGTGGCGATCGACGACGACGAGCTCGCGGAGCTGGACGAGCGCGAGGGGCCGCGTGGCTGGCCGGCGCGCCTCGGGCCGCCGCCGGTCATCGTCTGTCGCTGCCACTGCGTCGAGGAGCGCGAGCTGGTGGCACTGGCGGCGGAGGGCTGCTCGGTCGAGGAGCTCGGCCTGCGCACGGGCGCGGGGACGGGCTGCACCTCCTGCGCGGGGCAGCTGCAGGCGATCGTCGCAGCGTCGCGTCGCGCTTGACGAGTCGGGCTGCTTCCTCTACAAGGCCGCTCCCGCCTGCGCCCAGGTGGTGGAATTGGTAGACACGCAAGATTCAGGGTCTTGTGGGCTAACACCCGTGGAGGTTCGAGTCCTCTCCTGGGCACCAAATTCATGCGGGACTTCGGAGGGCTGGTCGAGAGACCGGCCCTTCGTCTTTTTGTGGCCTGCCTCGCTGCGCGGCCGCTACTTCGAGCCGGGGCGCTTGAGCGGGCCGGAGCCTGGCCGAGGCGAAGGCCCGGGCCGGGGTCCGCTGGGCGTCGAGGGGCGGGACGGCGGCACCACGAACGTCGGAACGCCCCCGGGGCGGGAGGCGGCCGGCCGGGCGTCCCCGTGGCCGAGCGCGAAGGCCGCGACGCCCGCGCCGACCGCGCCGAGCAGCACGACCACGGAGAGGGCGACGGCCACTCCCGCTCCGCCGCTCTTCGCGGGGGGGGGCGGGATCCGCTCGAATTTCATCGGCGGCGGCGCTGCGAGCGCGACGGGCAGGGCGCGGGGCGGGGCGGCGGGGATCGGCGGCGTGGTCGGGCGCGGGGCCGCGGCCGCGGCGACGGTGGCGGGCGAGGGCGGCGCGTTCGGACGAGGCGCGGCCATGCCCATCGCGAGCGGCACGTGGACCGGGACCGTCGGCCGTGGTGCGGCGATCGGGCGCGCCGCGGGGACGGCCTTTCCCTCGGCAGCCGGCTCGAGCGCGGCCGCGAGGCGAACGTGCACGTCCTTGTCTGCGGCGGCCGGCGTCATCGCGAGCCGGACGTTCCGTCGGCCGTCGAAGCCCTCGATGGAGACGCCCGCGCTCGAGCGCAGCCCGTGCGGATCGTCGCCGACGCCCACCGCGCCGCCGCAGCTCGTGCAGGCGCGCTCGCCCGGCTCCCAGTCCATCTCCGCGTCGCACCAGGGGCAGCGCACCTGCTCGAACGTCGCGCGACGCACGACGAAGCGGTACCGCAGGAGCCCGCCGTTGGGCAGGGCGACGTCGATGTGGCCGAGGTCGCCCTTCGCGGGCACGTGTGCAGCGAGCACCACGTCGAGCTCTCCGCAATAGCCGCACGTGACCTCGACCTTCACGCCGTCGTCCAGCAGCAGCGGCGCGCCGCAGTTGCACTTGGCGATCGGGACGAGCTCGCTGGACGGATCCATCGCCTCGACCATGCGGTGCACGTCCTCGGCGGGCGACCACGCCGCGCCGGTCCCGGGCGTGAGCGTGCGCCGGCCGGTGAGCTTCCCGGTGATGTCGAGCTGGAGCTCCTCGACGGCGTGGCAGGCCTCGCAGACGACGGCGAAGGGCTTCTCGACGGTCTGGCCGTCCCACGGCGCGGAGCAGGCGGTACAAGCGAGGCGGAGCGACGACATGGCGACCCCGGGGGCCGGCGAGCGCCGGCGGACGCGAGAGGGACGGGGCGGCGCTCGACCTTCGGTCGAGCTGTTGTTCCCCCCGGAAGACCGCTTTCTAGCGCGTCGGCCGGGCGCCGTCGCGGGGGCGCGTCCCGGCCGGCGGCAGCTCCGCGAGGACACGCTGCGTGAGCGACCCGCCCGGCGGCTGCTCGAGCCGGACGAGCTGCCAGCGCGAGAGTCGCTAGCCGCTCCGGAGCCGCCGCCGCATCGCGTCGATCCAGCCGCTGGGCGGCGCGCCGTCGAGCGCCCGCGCGAGCGCGACGAGGCGTCGATCGTCCCGCCGCGGATCGAGCGAGGAGGGCGTGATCGCCGGCCCGTCGTCGGGTCGCAGCGCGTCGACCTCAGCGCCGGACGCGGTGGTCGCCGGGATCCGCAGCGACGTAAAGCTTCGCGGGGGAGCCGCGAGCGCGTCGAACGCGGCGCGCACCCGCAGCAGGCCCGCGAGCGTCGAGAGCCCCGGCAGCGCGCCCGCCGCGGGTGCGAGCGCCGCCACGGGGCCGGCGATCGCGACGAGGCCGGCCAGCGCGAGCGCGAGCGCGGGGGACGGCGCGGGCGGGAGCGGCGCGTCCCTCGTCGCGCCCGCCGCGACCGGTGGCCGCAGGCCGCACGCCGCGAGGCCGAGCCAGACCGACACGTCGCGACGCCGCGCTGCGAAGGCCTCGTAGGCGAAGCGCGCCAGCGTCCGGACCCCGGGCGCGCGCAGCAGCCAGCCGAGCGGCGCGAGGCCGGGGAGCCGCGCGAAGACCGCCGCGAAGGCGGCCGCCCGGTAGGTCAGCGCGCCGCGGTCATCGACCGCGACGATCGTGTGTTCGACGACGGCGGGATCGACGCCGGGCGGCAGGCGCGCGGTCTCGTACGAGGGCACGAAGCGGATCGCGTGGAGCGGATCGATCCTCGCGAGCAACCGGGCGCTCTGAAAGCAGATCCCGCACGCGGCGTCGAAGAACAGCGTCAGCGGCGGCGCATCGAACGCGCGCCTCGCGAGCGGCCGCGCCTGCGCGGCGGGGAACACCGCGATCGCCGCGGCGAGCGCCAGCAGCGCCGGCGCCGGGCCCTGGGCCATCCCGAGCAGCGAGAGCGCGAGCGCCACCAGCCCCAGCGCTGAGAAGCTCTGCAGTCGCCGCGCAGGCAGCAGGGCGGCGCCACCGATCAGCAGCGAGGCGAAGCCCAGCAGCCCGGTCGCGGCCGCGGCGGCCCCCGGCGGGAGCCACGCGCCCAGCGGTCCTGCCGCGGCGAGCACGCGCAGCGCCAGTCCGTCGCGCCAGGCCGGGCCGAGGAGCGCCAGCCCGCCCGCGGCGAGCGTCGCGGCGATCAGCCCCCGCACCGCCAGGCCGTGGAGCGCGCCGCCCGCCGTCTCGGCCCGCGGGAGGCGCGTCCGCTCCTCGAGCTCGTCGGCGTCCCGCTCGACGCGCAGGGAGAAGCTCTGCCAGACGGCGTCGACGGACAGGCCTGCGCCCGCCGGGACGAGCGCGCAGAGCAGGACCGCGAGGTGCAGCGCTGCGTCCCGGGGCAGCTCGACGAGCGGGTTGCTCGCGTGCAGGCCGAGCAGGCCGACGAAGGCCGTGAGCGCCGCCCCCCGCGTGCGCCAGCCGACGAGCAGGAGCCCCAGGGCCGCCACCGTCCCGAGGAGCCAGCCCCACGGGAGTACGACCCCGTGCAGGGCGTGGAGGGGCGAGAGCGCCGAGGGATCGGGCGGACTCGCGAGCAGCGCGGCGGGCGGCAGCAGGCCCTCGGTCGTGTGGAGCAGGACGAACCGCTGCGAGCGCGCCGCGAGCTCCGTGAGCGCGGCGAGCGCGACGAGCGCGCGGGCGAGGCCGAGGGCCCGTGCGTCGATCGAGAGGGCGGCGGACGTGGGGGGCACGATCGGAGAGTAGGGTCGACGGCCGCCCGGCGCTCCAGGGTGGACGAAGTCGCCGCGACGTGACGACACTCCGCGCCGTGACCATCGCCCGCGTGCTCGTCGTCGATGACGACGCCTTCTTCCGCGCGCTCTTCCATGACGTCGTGGCGCAGGCGGGCTTCGCCGTGCAGACCGCCACCGGTCCGATCGCGGCCGCGCCGCTGCTCGCCGGCGTCGACGTGCTCGTGACCGACGTGATCATGCCGGAGGGCGACGGGATCGAGCTGGTCCGGACCGCGCGCGCGCTGCGCCCCGACCTCGAGGCGGTCGTCGTCAGCCAGCGGGACGAGGTCCGCGCCGCCGTCGCCGCGATGAAGGCCGGCGCGGCGGAGTACCTCGTCAAGCCGGTCGACGCAGAGGAGCTCGTGCTCTGCGTGAAGCGTTGCGCCGAGCGCGTGGCGCTCAAGCGCGAGCGGGCCCGGCTGCTCGACGAGAACCTCGCGTTCGTCCGGCAGCAGCTGCTCTGGCAGCGCTGTCTGGGCCTGCTCGCGACGCTCGACGCGGAGGGGCTGCACGAGGAGACGCTCGACGCGCTGCTCGACGCCGGCCGCGCCGCGGGCGCCGCGCTCTGGCTCCCGGACGAGGCCGGCGCGCTCACGCTGCGCGCGACGCGGGGCGCGATCGAGCGCACGACGTTGCCCGCGCGGCTCGATCCGGCGGCGCCGACGGCGCGGTCCCTGCTGCAGCCGGGCGGGATCGATCAGCCCGAGCCGGGCCGCGTCCGCTTCTCGCTCCATGCCGCCGGCGAGCTGC
>CAYHCR010000220.1:0-6357 GCA_964354895.1 uncultured Myxococcales bacterium
CGGTCGCGGTGGTCGATTCGCTGGGGGCAGGAGACACGTTCATCGCCGGCTTCCCCGAGGGCTACCAGACGCGCGTCGGCGAGCGCGGCATCCAGCTCTCCGGCGGCCAGAAGCAGCGCGTCGCGATCGCGCGGGCGCTGCTCAAGGACCCGCGCATCCTCGTGCTCGACGAGGCGACGAGCGCGCTCGACGCCGAGAGCGAGCACCTCGTCCAGGAAGCGCTGCAGCGGCTCATGCAGGGGCGCACGACGCTGATCATCGCGCACCGGCTCTCGACCGTGCGCGACGCGAACCGGGTCGTGGTGCTCGAGGGCGGCCGGATCGTGCAGACCGGCCGCCACGACGAGCTCGCCCGCGAGGAGGGCCTCTACCGGCGGCTCGTCGAGCGGCAGTTCGTCGCGGCCTGATCCGCGCGACGGAGGGCGCAGCGCGCTCACGCAGGATGGGCTTCGACCCCGCGGCCCGGCGGAGCGCGCTGGTGAACCCGCTCGCGGACCAGCATCCGGACTGCCTCCGGGTCGAACGGCTTCTCCACGCGCAGGTTCTCGACCGTCCGGAAGAAGTTCTGCGCCCGCGGCGTGAACGCGCCCCCGGACATGAAGACCAGGCGGTGCTCCTCGCCGGGCCACTCCCGGGCCACCGCCTCGTAGAGATCGATCCCGTCGAACTCCGGCATCATGAGGTCGGTGAGGATGACGTCGAAGAGGCCCCCGCCCCGCAGCAGCCGGATCGCCTCCAGGCCGCCATTCGCGCACTCGATCTCGTGCTCCGGCCCGAGCATCCGCCTCAGCACCGACGTGATCATCGCTTCGTCATCGACGACGAGCACGCGGCCGCGTCGGGCCGACGCGAGCGCTGCGTTCGGCGCCTCCACGACCTCGTCCTCGGCCGCGTCGCGCTGCGCCGCGGGCAGCGTCACGCGGAAGGTCGTGCCCTGACCCACGCCGCTCTCGACGGTGATGGTCCCGCCGTGGGCGTGGACCGTCGCGCTGCAGATCGCGAGCCCGAGACCCGTGCCCTGGCCGACGGGCTTGGTCGTGAAGAAAGGATCGAAGATCCGCGGGAGAATGTCCGCAGGAATGCCCGCGCCGGTGTCGCGGATCGTCACGACGACCGACCCGCCCTCGCTCCGGGCGGCCAGGTGGATCTCGTTGCGCTCGGCCGCCCCCTCGGGGATCGCGTGCGCCGCGTTGATCAGGAGGTTGAGGAAGACCTGCCCGATTCGGGCTTCGTTCGCCTCGATCAGGAGGCCTGGCTCGAGGTCCTTCGTGAGCCGGGCCCGGTGGCGGATCTCGTTCCAAGCCATCCGGATCGAGCTCTCCAGGATGTTGCCGGCCTCGAAGCGACGGCGCTGCTCCACGTCGGTCCGCGAGAAGTTCTTCAAGTCGGCAATGATGTGTCTCATCCGCGTCGCGCCGTGCTGCGCTTCGTGGATGGATTCGGTCATCGCGTCGATCGATGCGGCGCAGGCCCGCACGCCGTGCAGGTCCCCGTCCGCGTCGCAGCCGCCTGCACACCGAAACCGTGGCAGCTCTTCCGCGACGTAGCCGAGGTTCGCGACGACGTAGGCAAGGGGGTTGTTCAGCTCGTGCGCGACGCCCGCGGCGAGCGTCCCCACCGCGATCATTCGGTCCACCTGCATCATCCGGGCGGCGAGCCTCTCTCGCTCACTGGTGTCCCGGAGGAGGAAGGTGGCGATCAGCTCTCCGCCCACGCCGTGCGGGGTCAGCGAGAGCTCCGTGGGCGCAGCCCCGCCGTCGGGCTGGAGGACCTCGGCCCGGATGATCCGGGCTGAGGACGTGGGCCTGCCCTCGTGGAACGCCTTGAGTTCGGCGCGGACGACGGTCGCCTGCGGCTCGAGCAGCAGATCCGGGAACGCCTGGGCGAGCAGCGCGCCCGGACCGCGGCCCGCCAGCCGCTCAGCCGCGCCGTTCGCCCAGGTGATCCGCCCGTCGACGCCGACCATCACGACCCCGTCGCCGAACTGCTCGAGGATGTCGCGGTACCGACGCTCCTCGGAGACCAGGCGCCCGATCTCGCGCGATGCGTCGTTGAACGCGGCGCCGAGGTCACTGACCTCGTCCTCACCGTCGACCCGCAACCGGCCGGAGTAGTCGCCAGCCTGCGCTCGGCGAGCGGCGAGGGCGAGGTCCCGAAGTGGCCGGACGATCCGACGGTAGGTAAGCCACATCGCGACGATCAGCAGCAGGACGTCGGCGAGCAAGGTGGCCGCGAAGAGCCACAGCTGCCTCACGTTGGCGGCAGCCGCGCTCGCCTCGAGCGCCTCGACGACGGCGTCCGATTCGCGCACCAGTGCGCCGTCGTGCGACGCGAGCCAGACCGCAGCCGCGCGCGTCGCGTCGGCCCCGCTCGCCACCGCCTGCAGGCGGGGCCGCCACTCCTGCCGCCAGCTCGACTCCAGGCGTTCGAGCTCGATCAGCACGTCCGAACTGGGAGGCGCGACCGAGCGAGCGTCGAGCTGCCCCCCCCAGCGCAACGCCTGGACACCCGCGTCGAACTGAGTGATGCGCGCCTCGAGCCCGGCGCGATCCCCGTCTTGCCCATCCGCGACCATGCTCGTCCAGGCGCCGAGCTCGCTCGCGAGCAGGCGCTGGCGCCCCGCGACGTTCATGGTCGACGCGACCAGCGCCTGGTCCGACTCGTGCTTCGCGAACGAGACCAGGCCGAGCAGCGCGCCAGCGCCCGGCAGCGCGACCAGCAGCGCGACCTTCCATGTCAATCCGAAGCGCATGGCCCTCCCCCCGGAGATGTTCACTCGGCCAAAGGCGCGCGCGGCGACGACGCCACGCGCGCCTCCCGACGGCTCAGAAGTCGTCGAAGATCGGGTCCTGCTCGAGCGCGAGCCCCGTCGAGAGCTGCAGCGTCCGGTGCGGTCCGGCGCCGTTGCGCGCCGCGACCCCGTGCGCCGCGCGCCTCGTGTCACGCCCCGCGGCCGGGCGAGCGGTCTCCTTGCTGCGCAGCTTGAACGCACCGACGAGGATCGACAGCTCCTGCGCCTGCCCCGACAGCTCCTGCGCGGCGCTCGAGGACTCCTCGGAGCTCGCGGCGTTCTGCTGCGTGACCCGGTCCATCTTGGCGATCGACTCGTGCAGCTCCTTGACACCGCTGGCCTGCCGCTCGGAGGCGGTCGCGATCTGGCCGACCAGCCCGCTGACCGTGCCGACCGAGCCGAGGATCCCCGAGAGGTTCTCGCTCACCTGCAGCGAGGTCGCCTCGCCGCTCTTGGTGAGCTGGACCGACGTCGCGATCAGCGCCTCGGTCTTCTTGGCCGCCTCCTTCGAGCGCAGCGCCAGGGAGCGGACCTCCTCGGCGACCACCGCGAAGCCCCGACCCGCCTCGCCCGCGCGGGCCGCCTCGACCGCCGCGTTGAGCGCGAGGAGGTTCGTCTGGAACGCGATCTCGTTGATGTCCCGGATGATCGCCGCCGTCCCCTCGGAGGACGCCCGGATGCGCCCCATCGCGTCGACCATGCCCGCGAGCGCAGTGCTGCCGCGGTCCGAGGTCGCGCGGACCTCGGCGGACTGCCGGCTGGCGGAGGCCGCGTTCGCGGCGTTCTCCTTCGTGGAGGTCGCCATGTCCTCGATGCGCGTGCCCGCCTCTTCGATCGCGCGCGCCTGCTCCGAGGCCCCCTGCGCGACGGCCTGGCTGGACGAGGCGATCTGCGTCGCGGCGGAGGCCACCTGCTCCGCGGCCTGCGCCACGCTCGAGAGCCCCTCGTCGAGGTTGTCGATCGCCTGGTTGAGCGACGCCTGCATGGTCGCGAAGGAGCCGGCATACGTTCCGGTCATACGCTGGCGGAGATCCCGGTCGGCGAGGCGCTCGAGCACGCGGGAGGCCTCTGCCACCGGCCGCGCGGTCGCCTCGACCATCCGGTTGCTCGCCTCGAGCAGCTCCCGGTAGCCACCCTCGAACTTCGACACGTCCGCGCGGCGGGCGAGGTCGCCCTCGCCCGCGGCGGCGGCCAGCTCGGTGGTCGCGGCGAGCATGCGGCGCACCGCGTCCTGCGCGGAGGCAAAGCCCAGGCCCAGCACGTCGGCGGAGGACTTCGGCGCGACGCGCTTTCCCAGATCGCCGTGGCTCATCGCGGTCGCGACCTCCGCGAGGCCATGCAGATAGGTGAGCTGGTCGCGGAACGCGTCGGCGAGCGCACCGATCTCGTCGGAGGAGCGGTGATCGACCGGGACGCCCAGATCACCGTCGGCGATCGCGCGGGCGGTCGCCGCCATCCGATGCACCGGCCCGACGATCGAACGCGTGAGGTACCAGGCCGCGCCCAGCGCGAGGAGCACGCCCGCGAGGATGAGGAGGGCCGAGTCACGGTTCGCGGCGGTGTGCGTGGCGTCGCCCTCCTTCTTCCACTTCGCCGCGAGCTCGGACTGAATCTCAATGAGTCGATCGAGCGGCTGCCGCATCGCGCGCGCGGCGGGCTCGCCGCGGGCCCGGCCCAGCGCCGCGGCCTCGTCGAGCCGCGCGGCCTCGATGGCGCGGAAGACCTCGTCGTTGACCGCGAGGAAGGCGCGCTTCTTCTCGGCGTAGTCCTTCCAGTACCGCTGCTCCTCCTCCTTCATCGGGATCGCTTCCCAGGCGGCGCTCTCCGCCTCGAGCGTCGCGGAAGCGGCGTCCCGGACGGCGCGCGCGGCGCGCAGGCTCTCGGCGTCCTTGGACTCGGCCGCGAGGAGCGCGTTGCGCGTCGCGAGCAGGATCTCCATCGCCGCGTGATCGAGCTGCCGCAGCGTGATCAGCGACGGGACGAGGTTCGTGACCGTCTCTTCGAAGAAGAAGTCGATCCGCTCGAACGCCTGGTGGCCGGTCCAGCCCACGCCGAGCATCGCTGCGATCACGAGCGCGAATGCGCCGAGCACCTTCTTGCGGATGTCGAGTGACAGGTTCATGCGATGTCTCCCCCGGGGCTACGGAATGGATGGATCCAGAGCGAGCGCGCGAGGCTCGTCGGCTGGTGAACCTCTGCGATCGGGATGGCCCGCCGCACCGCCCACGCGACGGCGGCCGCGAGGACGCCCCGCGCGAGCTGGTGGGTCGGCCCGCCGGTGCCCAGCCGGCTGCTCCCGACGAGGTGCAGGCGCCAACGTCGAGGCGACGACCCGCTCGGCTGCAGCAGGCGGAGCAGCGCGTCCAGCCCGGTGTCTGCGAAGAGCCCCGGCGTGCGCAGGGCGGTCGAAGGTGCGACCGCGGACGACGGAAAGAGCGCGTGCACCGCCCCCGTCTGGCCAGACTCGGCGCAGCGCAGGACCGCGATCGCAGCGCCTGCGCGGGCCTCGAGCCCGGAAGGATAACCCTCGGGCGCGAAGCGGACGATGGCGCCGAGCGGGAGCGGGGCCATCCAGTCGGCCGCGACCTCCACACCTCGTTCACCGCTCGCTTCGCCCTGCATGGCGTGCCCCCGTCCTGCGCTCTGAAGCATGAACCAAGCATCCGCCGACCCCGGTCCGGGCGACCATGGGCCAATGGGTCAGGGTCGCCGGGACCGCGCCTCGAAGAGTTCAGGTATGCCGGGGTCCGACCTGTCCGTTGGGACAGTTGAGGCTGTCGGACAGGACAGGAACGGGGCTGGGGTCGGGGCGCTATGCTGGCTGTGCGCGAAGCGTCGCGGAGGACCCTTGCTCTCGACCTGCCACTCCACCGAAGCAGTTCCGACGGGCCCGGACGCGGGAGCGCCTCGTTGAGCCCGCGCGCGTTCGCCGCAGCGACGACCCGACGGGGACGCGTCCTCGTCGTGGAGCACGACGGTCCCGGCGCCGCTCCCCTCGCCGCGGTCGTCGAGCGCGCGGGCCACGTGGCCTCGATCGCCTGCAGCGCAGACGACGCCGCCGCGCGCTGCCGGCAGTTCAACTTCGACCTGCTCATCGTCCGTCACGACCTTCCGGGCCTTGACGGGATCGGCCTCACGCGGGTCCTGCGGGGAGACGACGCCCACGCGAAGCTCCCGATCCTGCTCGTCCTCCCGACGCTCGATCGGCCGTCCCGGCTCGCGGCGCTGGAGGCCGGCGTCGACGACCTCCTCGAAGGGCCGGTCGACGAGGCCGAGCTGGCGCTGCGGCTGCGCAACGCGCTGCAGCGCCGCTGGCTCACCTCGAGTGGCGTTCGCTGTAACAGCAGCGGCGCGTGCGGCGCGGCCGACGAGATGCTGGCGCTCGCCCGCCGGGCCCGCCTCGCCGACGCGGCGATCGAGTCCTCGTCGCTCGGGATCGTCTTCGCGGATCTCGCGGGGCGCGTGACCCGGTTCAACGCGCCGGCGCTGGCGATCTGGGGCTACTCCCACGAGCGCGAGGCGCTCGGGCGCAGCGTCCTCGAGTTCTGGCGGGATCCGGCGGCGGC
>CAYHCR010000221.1:0-6351 GCA_964354895.1 uncultured Myxococcales bacterium
CACGAGCCCGATCATGAGCTTCTCGGCCCGCTGGTACGAGCAGGCCAAGCACATGCCCGACGCGCGCTGGGGCCGGCTGCTCGCGGCGACCGTCATCTCCAAGGAGACGTGGGAGAAGATCGATCCGTCGTACCGCGAGACGCTGCGCGCGACCGCCCGGGAGATCGGCGCGAAGATCAACGTCGAGGTCGAGAAGATGCAGGTGGACGCCATCGCCTCGATGAAGAAGAACGGGCTCACGGTCCATGAGCTGACGCCGGCGGAGCGCGAGGACTGGAACAAGCTCGCGGAGTCGAGCTGGCCGGCGCTGCTCGCCGGGTCGGTGCCGCGTGAGGACTTCGACGAGGTCAAGCGGCTGCGCGACGAGTTCCGCGCGAGCAACAAGAAGTAGCGGGAGGGGACGTGGACGTCGGAGGGGCGGCGCCGGAGGCGACGACGAAGACCGGCCGGGCGATCGTCCTGACCGAGCGGATCGTGATCGTCGCCGTGATCGGCGTGATGGCCGTGCTGCCCGTGCTCGAGGCGCTCGGGCGCAAGCTGGTCGGCGGCGGCGTGCCCGGTGGCCTGCTCTACACGCAGCACTTGACGCTCTGGGCGGGCTTCCTCGGCGCGCTGATCGCGACGGGGCAGGGCAAACACCTGGCCCTCGCCACCGGCGAGCTCCTGCCGGTGAAGCTGCGGCCGATCGCGACGATCTACGTGGGCGCGCTCTCGGCGGGCGTCGCGGCACTGCTGTCCGCTGCGAGCATTCAGCTGGTGCAGGCCGACATGGGCCGGCCCGCGTCGCTGCCCGGCGGCATCCCGGAGTGGTGGAGCGAGATCATCATGCCCGTCGCGCTCGGGCTGATGGCGCTGCGGTTCTGCTGGCGCGCCTCGGAGCGCTGGCCGGGCCGCCTCGCGGCGCTCGTGGCGGTGGGCGCCTGTCTGGCGCTCGGGCTCTTCGAAGATCACGCAGAGCTGCTCCTGTGGCCCGGCGCGATCGCGATCCTCCTGGGCGTGCTGCTCGGCGCGCCGGTCTTCATCGCGATGGCGGGGCTCGCGATGCTGTTGTTCTTCGGCGAAGGGACCTCGATCGCCGCGGTGCCGACGGAGACCTTCCGGCTCGTCGCGTCCCCCACGCTGCCGGCGATCCCGCTGCTCACGGTGGCTGGCTACGTGCTCGCCGAGGGCGGCGCCAGCAGGCGGCTGCTCGCGCTCGCGCGGGCGTGGGTCGGCTGGATGCCGGGCGGGATCGCGGTGGTGGTCTGTCTGGTCTGCGCGCTCTTCACGACCTTCACCGGCGGCTCGGGCGTCACGATCCTCGCGCTCGGCGGGCTCGTCTTCCCGATGCTCATCCAGGAGAAGTACCCGGAGGGCTTCTCGCTCGGCCTCGTCTCCTCGAGCGGCTCGCTCGGCCTGCTGTTTCCGCCGTCGCTCCCGGTGATCCTCTACGCCGTCGTCGCCGGCTCCTCGGTCGAAGAGCTCTTCATCGCGGGGCTGCTGCCCGGCCTCCTCATGCTCGCGCTCGTCGCCGGCTACGGGATGATCATCGGCACGCGCGCCGGCGCGACGCGCACGCCGTTCGAGCTCCGGACAGCGTTGCAGACGCTCTGGATCGCGAAGTACGAGCTGGCGATCCCGCTCATGGTCGTCACGTCGATCTTCGCGGGCTTCGCCACGATGGTGGAGTCGGCCGCGCTCGCGCTCGTCGCCGCCGTGATCGTGGAGTGCTTCGTCTTTCGCGATCTGCACCCGCTGCGCGAGCTGCCGAAGACCATCCACCGCGGCGCCACGCTGCTGGGCGCGGTGCTGATCCTGCTGGGCGTGGCGATGGGCCTCACGAGCTGGCTCGTCGACGCGGAGATCCCGGCGGCGCTGCTCGCCTGGACGCAGGCGCACATCTCCTCGCCGCTGGTGTTCCTGCTGGTGCTCAACGTCGTGCTGCTCGTCGTCGGCTCGGTCCTGGAGATCTATGCGGCGATCGTGATCCTCGCGCCGCTGCTCACGCCGATGGCGGCGGCCTACGGGATCGATCCGCTGCACCTCGGCGTGGTGTTCCTCGCGAACCTCGAGCTGGGATTCCTGTTTCCGCCGATGGGCCTGAACCTGATCCTCTCGAGCTCACGCTTCGGAAAGCCGCTCACGCAGCTCTACAAGGTCGCGCTCCCGTTCCTGGCGATCCTCGCGGCGGGCGTGCTCGCGATCACCTACGTGCCGGCGATGACGACGGGCTTCCTGCACTGGGTGCGGCCGGAGACGAAGGTCGCGGCGGACGCGCGCGACGCGGCGAACGACGCAAAGCTGGTCCGGGACGACGCGGACAACGGGCCCTGACGCGGTCGGTCCGGCCGGCTAGCGTCGCGCGCATGAGGTCGCTCGCCGCAATTGCACTGCTGCTCGCGCTGCCGGGGTGCGTCCTCTTCGCGGGCGAGGAGGGCGCAGAGCCGGCACCCGAGCCAGGCCGCTGCGCGCCGGGCGACGAGCTCGTGGAACAGCTCTGCCGACCCGGCTGCGGCGCGCACGAGGAGCGCGATGCCGCCGGCGACTGCGTCTTCGGCTGTGTGCGCAGCTGCGAAGGCAAGGCATGTCTGCAGGACGATGGCTGTGACACGCCGTGCGAGACGGGCTGCGTCGTCGTCACGAACGTCACCTCGGTCGAGCAGGAGCCGGCGCTGCGCCGCGAGCACGCCTGCCTCGCGTGGGACGAGCCGTCCCACGCGTTCCTCCTGCAGGGCGGCCGGCGCGACACGCTCTCGCAGAAGACGCTCGGGCCGCAGAGCTGCCGCCTCGCGGGCGGTCCGGACGAGCTCATGTTCGACAGCGGCGGCGCGCCCCTGCTGGTGGACGGCGTCCCCTCCACGCGTGCGCAGTATTGCGGCCTGCCCGAGGCGTGCTGGACGTCCTCCTGTGAGCTCTCCGAGGCGTGGTTGAGCGTGGACGCCTGCCACTACTGCTTCCTCGCGGACACCTGGCAGCTCTCGCAGGAGGCGGACGGGAGCTGGCGCTGGAGGCTGCACCCGGACGCCCCGATGGAGCCGGCGCCGAGCTTCTCGTGGGCGCCGCGCTGCGTCTCGGCGGGGGCGGACGGGGTGCTCGCGCGCGGCCCGACGGAGGCAGCGGGCTGGAGCTCGTGGCGCTTCACCGGGGGCAAGTGGCAGCTGCAGACGGGGGAGGAGACGCCGCCGCCCGTCGCGCTGAACGTGAACGGGCACGTCACGTGGGAGCCCGGCTGCACGCGACCGTTCGGCTGCGAGGCGATCGCCGGCGGCTGCGAGGACGACCCCGGGCAGCCGCGGCGCTCGGCGATCCGCTGGATCGATGGGGACGGCGTGCCCCGGGAGGCCGCGTTTCCGGCGGCGCTCTGGCGGCAGCGGGTCGAGCCGGCGGCGGCCGGCGTGCCCGGCGGCGCCTACTACTTCGGAGGCACCTCGCGGATCGGCGGCTGCTACGCACCCTTCCTCGACGCGACCTCGGAGGCGCTCAACGACCTGCTCTACTGGGACGGCCGCACGCTCGCGCGCGTCGAGGCGGCCGGCAGCGCCGACCTCTCGCCCCGCGAAGAGGGGACGCTCGCCGTGCTCGGAGATCGCCTCGTCCTCTTCGGCGGCAAACACACCCGCGAGGGCAGCGGCACGAGCACCTATCCGGCGGAGCTGTGCGAGTTCCAGGCGGCGAGGGGCTGGGCGTGTCGCTACGAGGACGGCCCCGGGCGCGAGGGTGACGAGAAGCGGGGTCGGCCGACGAGCGCGCGGCTCCCGCGCCCGCGCAGCGCCCACGCGCTCGCGAGCGGCTTCGACGCGAAGGGTCGGCCCGTCGTCGTGCTCTTCGGCGGCTCCGAGCAGGCCGCGCGCGGCGACACGTGGGTGATCGGGCTGCCCTGACCACTACCTGAACGTGCAGCTCCGCGCCCTCAGATGACGTCGTATAGTCCGGCCATGCGCCTCCCGCTCGCCGGAGCCCTGGTCGTCTTCGCCCTCGCCGCCTGCACCGCGGAGGAGGGATCGTCGCCGCCCCCGCCCGACGGAGGCGGTGGCGCGGGTGGTTCGCGCTGCGGCGTCGACGAGGCGCTCATCGACGGCATCTGCCGGACGCTCTGCCCCGACGGGTTGCCGGCGGACGAGGAGGGCGTCTGCGGGCAGTTCTGCCGGCCCCGGTGCGACGGAAAGTCCTGCCTCGCGGACGACGGCTGCGGCGCGCCGTGCGAGGCGACGTGCGTGCAGGTGACGAACGTGACGGATCCGGCGCTGGAGCCGACGCTCGCGCGCGACGTGCCGTGCGTCGCCTGGGACGAGACCTCGGACTCCTTCCTGCTTCACGGCGGGCGGCGCAGGAGCTTCGAACAGGCGACGCTCGGGCCAGGCTCGTGCGCCCTGATCGGTCGAGCGGACGACCTCGTCCCCGGCCCCGACGGCGAGACGACGCTCGCGGCCTACTGTGGCCTCGACCCGAGCTGCTGGACGACCGGGTGTGCGGTGCCGGACGGCTGGGCGGCGGTCGATCTCTGCGCGGCCTGCTACCTCGACGAGACGTGGCGCCTCGCGGAGGGGGAGGCCGGCGACTGGAGCTGGACGAGGCTCGACCCGCCCGAGCCGAGGCCGCACTTCGCGTGGGCCGTGCAGTGCGTCTCGGCGGGCGCGGCGGGCGTGATCGCGCGCGGCGTCGAGCGGGAGGGGCCGTGGGGCCGGTGGCGCTGGTCCGGCGGCGCGTGGCAGCGCCAGGCGGACGACGACGTGCCCCGGCCGTCCGACTGGAAGGCCAATGGCGGTCTCGCGTGGGAGCCCGACTGTGGCCGCGCCTTCGGCTGCGAGGTCGACTTCGGCGGCTGTGATGGCTCGACGGCCACGAGCGACGTCCGCTGGCTCGCCGCCGACGGGAGCCCGCAGCTCGCGCCGATCGATCCGGCGATCTGGCGCGATCGGATCCTCGTCGCCGCCGCGGGCGTGCCCGGGGGCGTCTACCTCTTCGGCGGGAGCGAGCTCGACGGCGCCTGCTACGGCACGTTCGAGGCCGCCACGATGGAGACGTTCAACGACCTGCTCTTCTGGGACGGCGCGACGATGAGGAAGATCGACGCGATCGGCGACGACGCGGTGTCACCGCGGCAGGGCGCGCAGCTGGCGGCGCTCGGCGACCGGCTCGTGCTCTTCGGCGGCAGCCATCCGGCGGGGGTCTCGGGCCAGGGCACCTACCCCGGCGAGCTCTGCGAGTTCCACGAGCCGGAGGGCTGGGCCTGCCGCTACATGGCCGACGTCGCCTACGAAGAGGCGCGTGGCACGCCGACGACGCGGAGCCTGCCCCGGCCCCGCAACGTGCACGCGCTCGCCAGCGGCTTCCGGCGCGACGGGCGCCCGGTGGTCGTGCTCTTCGGCGGCTCCGAGATCGCGCCGCGCGGCGACACGTGGCTCTTCGAGCTGCCCTGACGCTCAGGCGTCGTCGCGCTGCAGCACGTCCACGCCCGTCGGCCCCGCGCGGAAGGGCAGCTCTGCCGGCGGCTCGGCGACCTTCCAGCGGCGCTGCGCCACGTTCACCGTCTCGCCGGGCTGCAGCGGTCGGCCGAGCTCGAGCAGATACCGCGGCAGGTTCCCGAGCAGCGCGTCGGCGGCCTTCGCCTCGTCGCCCGCGCCGAGCCCCTGCGCATAGATGCGCGTCGCGACGTCCGGCAGCCCGAAGCCGTGCAGGCCGAAGGTGCGCACCCACGCGCGGCCGAGCTCGTCCGGCGGGCTCGCCCAGCCGCGGGAGACGAAGAGCCAGAGCTCGTCGGCGGTCAGCTTTGCCGGGTCGAGCGCCCGCAGCTCGTCCGGGACGAACGCGGTGCGGCCATCGGGGAACGCGAGCAGGTGTGCGCCTGCGTCGAGGCACGCGAAGGCCAGCGCGGCGAGCGTGCGCGCGCGGTCGAGCGGGCCGGCGTCGGGGGCCGCCGCGACCAGAAAACCGATCAGCGCGGCGTCGTGGGCCTGCACGGCGGCGGCGGCGGCCGGCGAGAGCGGGGCGCGCGTGACGGCCTCGCCGATCGCGCCCGGCAGACCTTCCCGATCGAGCAGCAGGTGGAGGCGGGCGCCGCCGGCGGGGATCTCGCCCCACGCGATCTGCCGCGGTTCCTTGCGCTCCTGGAACGCCGACAGGTCGAACGACGCCTCCGGCAGCCGGTGCAGGAGCGCCGCGCGCAGCGGGTCCAGCGACGCGGGCGTCTCCGGGAAGAGCGCGACGAAGTGGAGCAGCGCGTTCACGGGGATCGGGCGGGGGCCGGTCGACATGCGGCGGCTTGTAGCGTGGCAGGGCGGAGCCGACAACGACTAGGCTCGGCGGCCATGTTCGTCCGCTCCGCCTCGCTCGTCGCCGGCTCGCTGCTGCTGTCCGGCTGCTTCCTGTTCG
>CAYHCR010000222.1:0-6350 GCA_964354895.1 uncultured Myxococcales bacterium
GCATATTTCTTCCGGTCGACCTTCTCGTCGTCGCTCTTCTCCGGCTCCTGATCGAGCTTCTCCTTGATCTTGGAGTACTTCGTGATCCGGACGTTCGCGAGCTTGTTCCCGCCGAGGCCGTCCTCGTCCGGCTGCTGATCCTGGTCCTTGCGGAAGATGCCGACGAACTGCCGCAGCTCGTTGACGCTGGTCGAGCGCGTGACGGTGAAGCCGCCGACATCGAGGCGCTGCAGCTCCGAGCAGAGGTACCGCACGTTGTCGAGCGAGCTCAGGTCGACCTTCACCAGCATGCTGTTGACGTAGAAGCTCTCCTTCACCGCCTGGATCTCGCAGCGGCCTTCGCCCGCGACGACGAGGTTGATCGTCGTGTTCAGCAGGTCGAGCGGCTTCTGGAAGATCACGTTCTCCGGGTCGTAGAGCTTCACGGACCGGATGAGCATGTAGAAGGCGGAGAGGATGTTCTTGCCGTGCTGCTGCAGCTTGTCACTGTGGCCGCGGCCGAACTCGCTGACGTTCTCGCCGCCGGCGGCGTCGGTGCCCTTGATCCGGATCCCTCCGGCGCGATCCATCGGTCCGGCCATGTCAGCTCTCCCCTTCGACGGGCTGCTCGCCGAAGAGTTGTTTCTTGACCTCATACATCGCGCGCCGCGCCGCGGTCAGGATCTCCACCTCGTTGGCCTTGTTCTCCACCTCGCCCTGCAGGATCTTGTAGGCGGAGAGCGCCGTGCACGCCCCGAGCCCCGCGATCGCGAGCAGCTTGCCCTCGCGGATCTTCGCGCGCTGGAAGAGTGATTTCTGCGTCAGCAGGAACTGGAAATACTGCATCGCGGCCGGCAGCTGCGTCATGCCCATCGCCTGATAGAAATTCGCCTTCTCGTCCCACGCCTTCTTCTCGAACTCGGGGGCCTTCGCGAGCTTGATCAGATCGGTGAGCGCCTTCTCGCCGCCGTAGTGCGGCAGGGCGCGCGCGGCGAGGATGCGCAGCTGCTGGTTGCTGTCGCCGAGCGCGTCGACGACGAAGCGGCGGCACTGCTCGGTGCGCGACTTCGAGACGACGCCGAACGCCTCGAGCTTGACCGGCAGCGACGGATGCTTGAGGATCTGGCCGTAGATCTCCAGCTTGTTGGGCGGATCGAGCCGCTCGATGATCGTGAGCATGTCCCGCACGAGCTGCGACTTGTCGCTCTGCAGCCGCATCACGAAGGGATCGATCAAATCGCGGCCGATGCTCGAGAGCGCGTCGACGAGGATCAGGCGGTGCTCGTTGATCGTGACGACGTCGAGCACGTCGAGGAGCGGCACCACCGAGCTCGCCTCGAGCTGAGAGAGGTAGCGCAGCACGTCCTGCGGGCTCTTGATCTTGCTGTTCTGGAGGATCTGGCCGATGCGCTGGAGGCGCTCGCCTTCGCCCATCTTCGCGAGGAAGAACGTCCGCAGATCCCGGATCTGCGCCTGACGCCGCGGATCGCGCTCGAGGCTGCGAAACTTCACGAGGATCGAGTTGATCGCGGCGAAGTCTTCCTGCATGAGCAGCGCGTCGAGGAGCTGGACGAAGAGCTCCTCGAGCGTCGCGCGGTCCTCGACGCCGCCCTCCTCGAGGACCTGGAAGATCGCGACGACGAGCTTGCCGAGGAGCCGCTCCTGCTCGTCGAGCCGCAGCTCCTCCTCGAGCCCCTCGCGGAGCTTGGGCGTCGCGCTCTCGCCCGAGATGACCGCGCCGCGGACCTGATCGATGTTGTCGAGCTTCGTCTCGAGGTCCTCGGCCGAGACGCGGGCGAAGCGCAGGAAGTCGTCGCTCGTCGAGCGGAGCCGGCCGTAGAGGTACGAGACGATCTTGTCGACCTCGACCTGCACCGCCTCCTCCGACATGTCGCCGACCTTGAAGCCCTCCACGATGATGTATTCGATGTGTTCGAACGACGCCTGCCAGAGGCTCTGGACGATGTCTTCGCCGTGGTTCTCCGGCGCGTCGTAGTTCTTGATCGCGACGAGCGTGAACTGCACGAGCTCGTCGAGCGAGAGGCCCGGACGGAAGACGAGGTTTCGGATGCCGTCGCGGAAGAAGCGGTAGGAGAAGTCACCCTCTTCGAGGAGTGGCTCCTTGAAGAGGAAGAAATTGCCCGAGTCCACCTTCACGTTCAGCGCGCCATGCGTCTCCATCCATCCGGCGAGCGCGGCGTGCGCCCGGCCGAGGAACTCGGCGTACTTGCCGGTCGCATGCTGGTAGAGATTGATCTGCTTGATGCCCTTGATGAGTTGCAGGAAGACGTCGCGCGCCTGCTGGTAGCGCAGGAGGTTCTCGGGATCCTGGAGCGGATGCCCCTCGGGGTATTCGCCCTTGCGGGCAGCGGCGGCGGACGGGTGGGCCATCGAAGGGCATCGTAGCGCGCGGCCGCGATCAGGGGATCCCCTCGTTGACCGGGAGGCGTCGCGCCTCCGGGGGGCGGGTGTGGTACAAGCGCGACCCCATGAACGCACTCGTCCTGGCCCGCACGGCGCTGGCCGCGCTCGTCACGCTCGTCACGGTCGACGCGGCCGCTGAGGAGAAGGCCGCGACCGATCGCGCCGGCGTGCAGTACTCGGAGGTCGAGCGCGGCGTGCGGCTCGGCACCGGCGTCGGCGCCATCTTCTACTTCTCCGTGCCCGGCGAAGGCGCCGCGACGAGCTACGGGAGCCTGCTCGGCATCGAGGCCGGCTACGACCCGACCGACAGCCTCTCGCTCGCGGTGATCGCCTACGGCCAGTCGGTCGGGGCGGACGCCACGTACAAGGGCATCGACGACGACGCCGTGGATCCCAAGCGCGCGCGCGGCGACTTCCACTCGACGCTCGTCGGCGGCTCCGCGCGTTGGCTGTTCGCCTCGTTCGCAGACGACAACGGCACCGCCCGCACGCACCTCTACGCGCGCGCCGCCGGCGGGATCGCGCTGTCGAGGCCGGTCGGTGTGGTCGAGGAGCAGGGCTACTTCGTGCTCGCGGGTCCGGGGGTCGAGTACTTCACGCGCCTGCGCCACTTCTCGGTCGGACTCGAGACGGACCTCTCGTTCGTCATGCTCGGCGAGGGGAACGCGGTCGGTCTCGCGGTGCTGCCTCACCTCGCGTATTCGTTCTAAGGCGCCTCGTTCCGCGTCGCCTCGTGGTGCTTCGTCCCGCGCGAAACGGCCGTGAATTTCCCCCGTGAGCGCGGGCGGTTGGCGTTGACCCGCGTGCGCGCGGCCGCCTAGACTGCGCGCTCTTCTCTCAGTGATTTTACGTGGCTCGCGATGGCCCGAAGGGTCCTCGTGTAGCCGCGTGAAGGGGCGAACTCCGTGCACGCCGACGAGCGCATCGCGAACCTCCAGGCCCGTGTGGAGGCCGCGCCCGACGGGGCCGGCTTCGAGGCGCTCTCGAGCGCGCTGGAGGGCGCCGATCGCTGGGAAGAGTGGGTCCGGCTGCAGGAGCGTCGCGCCGAGCGACTCCCCGACGCGCCGGCGGCGGCGGGCTGGCTCTCGGACGCGGCGCGGGTCGCGCTGCAGCGCCTCGGCGACGTCGCGCGGGCCGAGCGGCTCTTCCGGCGCACGCTCGAGCTGGCGCCGGCGACGCCGGGTGCGGAGGCCGGGCTGCGCGGGATCCTGCTGGCGCGCGGCGAGGTCGATGGCGCGGCGGCCCTGCTGGAACGGGAAGCGTTGCGGGGCAAGGGGGACGAGGGCGCGGCGCTCTGGCTCGAGCTCGCGCGGCTGCACCGGCGGCGGGATCGGCGCGAGCGCGCGGTGATCGCGCTGCAGCGCGCCCTGCAGCTCGCGCCCGGGAACCTCGACGCGCTGGCGCAGCTGCGCGTGGCGACGCTGGAGGCGGGTCGTTACGCGGCGGCCGCGGCGCTGCTCGAGCGCGAGCTCGCGGCGGGAGTGTCTCCCGCGCAGGTCGCCGGACAGCTTTGCCAGCTGGCGCAGCGGGCGTCCGAGCAGCCGGCCCTGCACCCGCTCGCGAGAGAGGCGGCGGCCCGCGCGCAGGCCCTGGCGCCGCCGCAGCCCGACGCGGACGCGGTCCTGGTGCGGCTCGCGGCGATCGAGAAGAATTTCCGGGACGAGCTGCGCCGGACGAAGGCGCGGGCCGTCGACGAGCGGGACAAGAAGGTGGCGGCGCGGCTGTGGCTCTCTGCCGCAGAGCTGATCGCCGTCTACGACCGGGATCCCGACGCGTCGCAGCGCTGGACCGACGCGCTCGAGCGGGCGTTTCTGCTCCTGCCGGCGATGCCGGAGGCGCTGGAATTTCTGGAGCAGCGCCACGCGGGGGGAGACCCCGGGCCGTTGATCGCAGCCTGGGATCGGCTCCTCCTGACGACGACCGCGCCGCGGCCGAGGGTCGAGCTCCTCGTCCGGCTCGCCGCGCTGCACCTGACGCGCCGGGGCGATCGGGCGCGCAGCCTGGAGCTGCTGGAGGACGCGGCGCGCCTCGAGCCGTCGCGCACGGACGCAGCGTGGACGCTCTTCGAGGCGCACACCGACGAGCGTCACCACGAACGCGCCGCGGAGGTCCTCGAGCGTCACCTCGCCGCGCTCGCGGATCGCTCCAACGAGCTGGAGCTTCGGCTCCGGCTCGCGGAGGTCTACGCACAGCGGCTCGTCGACGTCGAGAAGGCCAAGCGTCACCTCGAGGCTGCGCAGCGGCTCGAGCCGGACGCGGCGCGCATCGACGATCAGCTCGAGCCGATCCTCGCGGCCGAGGGCGATCGCGAGGGCGAGGCGCGGCTCTGCGAGCGACGGGCGCGCCGGGCGAGCGCGCCGGGGGAGCGCGTGAAGTGGCTCGAGCGCGCGGCCGAGCTGCTGCCCGAGACGCGGCCGCTGGAGCGGATGCGGCTGCTGGGTCGTGCGCTGCAGCTCGAGCCGGGCCGCGCGAAGGCGCGCCGCGAGCTGGAGGCGATCGCGGCGGAGGCTGAGGCGCCGGCCGAGCTCGTCGGAGTGTTGCGCGCGGCGGCGGAGGCGGCGACCGAGGCGCCGGTCCGGCGTGCGCTGCAGCGGCGGATCGCCGAGCTGCTCGGGGCGGCGCTCGATCGACCCGCCGACGCTGCGGCGCTCTGGCGGCAGCTCGTCGAGGAAGATCCTGCAGACGATGGGGCGCGGCGCGAGCTGGAGGTCGCGCTGCAGCGGGCGGGGCGTTTCCAGGCGATCGAGGCCGAGCACCGAAAGCAGCTGGCCGAAGCGACCGACCCGTCGCAGCGGCGGGCGCTGCTCGACGGCCTGCTCGAGCGTCACGAGCAGAGCGGCGAGGATCCGGCGGGCGCGCTGGCGCTGTACGAGCAGCGGCTGACGCTCGATCCGACCGATCGCGCGGCGCTGCGGCGTCGGGCGATGGCGCTGGGTCAGCTGGAGCGGTGGGAGGAGCAGCGGGCGGCGTGGCTCGCGCTCGCAGCGCTGGGCGGGGCGGACGAGGCGGAGGCGCGCGAGCAGGCGGCGATCCTGCTCGCCGAGCGGCTCGGCCAGCGGGACGCCGCGGCCGGAGAGTTGATCTCGGGGCTCTCGACGGAGCCACGGCCCGCCACGATCGCGGCGCTCGAGCGGCTGCTCGCGCAGCAGGTCCGGCCCGACGAGATCGCGCGCGCCCTGCAGCCGCTCGCGCAGGTGGCCGGCGAACCGGGGCGCCTCGCGCAGCTGCTGGAGCACCGACTCGCGGCGGCCCCGCCGACGGACGCCCTCCCGCTCGCGTTCGAGCTGGCAAAACTGTACGCAGGGCCGCTGGGCGATCCCCGCGGCGCGTTCGCGGCGCTCGCCCGGCAGCTCGCCGCGCACGCCGCGGACGACGCGCTGCGCGGCGAGCTCGAGCGGCTCTCGGCCGAGCTGGGCAACCCGGCCGAGCTCGCGGCGCTGCTGCTCGGGGCCGCCGAACACGCGCCCCGGGAGCTCGCCGCAAAGCTGCTCGCTCGCGTGGTGGAGCTCGCTCGCCCGCTCGGCGCGCCCGAGCTCGAGACCGACGCGCTCGAGCGGCTCGGGCAGATCGCCCCGGAGGATCCTGCGATCGCCGAGGGCCTCGCCGCGCTCGCGGCGCGGCTCGAGCGCTGGGACGAGGCGGCGCGCCAGACAGCGCTGCAGCTCGAGAAGAGCCCGGCCGGGAGCCACGCGCCGCTCCACCGTCGGCGTGCGGCCTTCCTCGCGCGCGACGGGAAGCCCGGCGAGGCCGTGCGGGCGCTGCGGGCGGCGATCGCGGCAGGCGCGGCCGAGGACGAGGTCCTCGCCGAGCTCGCGCCGCTGCTCGAGGCCGCGGATCGGGGCGACGAGCTCGCGGAGGTGATCGAGCGGCGGGTCCTGCTCGCGCGCGAGGCCGGCGACGACGAGCTCGCCTCGCGGCCGACGTTGCAGCGCGCGAAGCTGCCCGAG
>CAYHCR010000223.1:0-6350 GCA_964354895.1 uncultured Myxococcales bacterium
TGGCCGGCCTGGGGCGAGTCGTCATGGGGCGCGACCTTCGGCTTCGTCTTCTCGTCGCGGGTCGAATCGACGTCCGCCTCGAGGCGGCTGAGCCACGCGCTCTCGCCACCCGCCTTGCCGGCCGAGGCGTACGAGGCCTTCGCACCCTCCCAGTCCTCAAGCTCCAGCTTCGACCGCGCGATGAAGAGGTGCGCGAGCCCGAAGCCGGGGTCCTTCGCGAGCGCCGCCTCCAGCCGCTCAATCGCCTTCTTGCGCTTCTCGGGCGAGGGCCGCCCGGAGGCGCCGAGCAGGCCTTCGAAGAGCTCGGGCCAGCCGTCCGCGTCGCCACCGACGTTGCGATAGTTCTTCGCGAGGATCGGGACGTTCTTCTCGTCACCCGACATCGCGCGGATCGTGCCGAGGGCGCGGATCGCGCCGGCATCCTCCTTGCCGCCCGGCTCGTGGTACGCCTCCTCCACGAGCTTCTCACCGTCCGTCTTCAGCCGGCTGAACTCAGCGACGAGCGGGTCGTACTCGGCCTTCACGGCTTCGAGCTGCGGGAGCAGCGCCTTCTGCGCCGCCGCGTCCTTGGCGTCCTCGGCCTTCTTGAACGCGCGGTCGAGCGGCGGCTTCTTCGAGGCGATCCGGTCGGCCCGGTCGCGGACCTCGAGCGCCTGGAAGTAGAGCGCGAGGCCCTTCTCGGCGCGGGCGCGGCGGAAGTTCGGTTCACGAGCCAGGGCCGCGTCCGCCGCTTCGACGGCCCCGGCGAGCTTCTCCGGGTTTCCTCCCCGAATGGCGGCGAGCGCCTTGTCCGCGTCCCGCACCGCGGCGCCGTCGGCCCTCGACAGGATCATCGGTCGCACGACGAACCAGCCCAGCGCGCCCAGGCCCGCCAGGATCGCGAGCGCGACGATCGCGAAGATGACGCGCTTGCGACCGCGATTCATCTCCGCCTCGAACGCGGAGGTGCCCGTCAACGTCGCGGTCCGACGGTAGCTGGCCGCGGGCGGCTGCAGCCCCGCGGCTGGCGACGGCGCGACAGGGGTCGGCGAGGCGAGGTCCGCCGCGCCGCCGACGACGCGGCCGGGCACGCTCGGCTGGGGCATATCAAAGTGCGACGGCTCGACATGCACGGACGGGGCGGCCGCTGCCGGCGCCGGAGCGGGCGCAGCCCCGATGGCGCCGGCTGCCGGGAACGCGATCTCGGTCGCCGCGCGCGCCGGGGGCGGCGCGATCGCGGCAGGGGGTTGCGGGAGACCAGCGCCAGCCGCCGGGAACGCGATGGACGTCGCGGCGCGCGAGGCGGCGGTCGGAGGCGCCGAAGCGGCTGGAGCGGCGGCGGCCGGAGCCGCGGAGGTCGCTGCGGCCGCGGCCGGAAAGGCGATCGAGGTCGAGGCCCGCGAGGCGGGTGTCGGCGCGGGCGCGGGCGCAGCGGCCGCCGGAAACGCGATCGAGGTCGCACCGCGCGCCGCAGTCGCGGGAGGGGCGACGGCAGCCGGTGGCGCCGCCGCGGGAAACGCGATGGAGGTCGCGGCGCGCGCACCGGTCGTCGGAGCCGTCGAGGGCGGCGCGCCGCCGGGTGTGCCGCCCGCCGGGAACGCCGCGATCGTCGCAGCCGGTCGACTCGGCGGGGCCGCCGCCACAGCCGGACGGCTCGTCGCCGCAGCTGCAGCCGTCGCAGCCGCAGTCGCGGCGGTCGGAGGCAGCGCCGCCATCGCCGCTGCGACGTCTGACGCGTGGAAGACGAGCGTCTTGGTCGCCTTGGGCGCGACCGCAGCGGTCGGATCCGGCTTCTTCGCGGTGAAGACGTGTCCGCACTTCGTGCACTGCACGGGTGCGCCCGCCGCCGGGATCAGATTGTCATCGAGGTTGTAGAGCGTCGCGCACTTCTCGCAACGGATCTGCACGGAGTCCCGCCTCCCCCGCGGCCTTCGGCCCCGGAATGTGGCGCGTTCTAGCGCGACGGTAGGCGCGGCGCTACCGCATGACCGAGTGAGTCGTCCGTCAGCCAGCGACCCAGCGCCCGCAGACGTGTCGGGCCGATCCCGCGCACCTCGTCGAGCTGCGCGAGGCTCCGCAGCGGCCCGTCGCGGCGAACCCGGTCGCCGATACGCGCGGCCAGCGAAGGTCCGACCCCCGGCAGCGACTCCCAGTCCTCGGGGCGAAGCTGCCCGATCGACGCGCGCCTCCCGAGCAACCACGCGCGGGGACCCCTCGGCGCCGCCGGCTCGCTCGAGTCCTCTCCCATCCGCGACCGGGCCCGCCCGGCGGCGGCGGCCGGACCGAGCCACGGCGGTCGAGCGCGAAGGTGCCCCGGCTCCCGCATCGTCACTTCGACGAGCGCCGCATCCTGCAATCCTTCCGTCGCGCCAGTCTCGCGGCCGTTCGGCCACGCGCCGACGGCGACCGCGACGCCCAGCGCCACACAGACGGCCCAGATAGTTCGTTCCACGCCCGGCCTCCCTACCGGCTCAGCGCGGGAGACTACGACGGCGGTCTGACATCGGCCGTCCGTCAAACGGCCGCTGCCCGCGATCAGCGCTTCGCGGCGATCGGCTCCGGCGCGTCGAGGCCGAACGCCGTGTGCAGCGCCCGGACGGCGAGCTCGGTGTACTTGGCGGAGATCAGGACGGAGACTTTGATCTCCGAGGTGCTGATCGCGAGGATGTTCACCTTCTCGTCGGCGAGCACCTCGAACATCTTCGCGGCGACGCCGGCGTGGTTGCGCATCCCGACGCCGACGACGGAGATCTTCGCGACGTCCCGGTCGAGGTCGATCTTCTCGGCGCCGACGGACTTGAGGATCTTCTTGGCGAGCAGCTGCGCCTTCTCGAGGTCGGCCTTCCCGATCGTGAAGGTCACGTCGGTCCTCCCGTCCCGCGCGACGTTCTGCACGATCAGGTCGACGACGATGTTCGCGTCGGCCAGCGGCTTGAACACCTTCGACGCGATGCCCGGAAGGTCGGGGCACCCGCGGATGGCGATCTTCACCTCGTTCTTGTCGTACGCGATCCCCGAGACGAGCACCTCTTCCATCGCCTTGTCCTCCGCCGTCACGAGCGTGCCCGGGTCGTCCGAGAACGAGCTCTTCACCCAGAGCGGCACCGCGTACTTCATGCCGAATTCCACCGAGCGAATCTGTAGAACTTTCGCGCCCGCGCTGGCGAGCTCGAGCATCTCCTCGTAGGAGATCCGGTCGAGCTTTCGCGCCTTCGGGCAGACGTTCGGGTCGGTCGTATAGACGCCGTCGACGTCCGTGTAGATCTCGCAGGCGTCGGCCTTCAGCGCCGCCGCGATCGCCACGGCCGTCGTGTCCGAGCCGCCGCGACCGAGCGTCGTGCCGTTGCCCTCGTCGTCGCCGCCCTGGAACCCGGCCACGACGGCGATCTGCTTCTTCTTGAGCGCGGCGAAGATGGCCTCCGCGTCGATCGACTTGATACGCGCCTTGCTGAACGTCGAGTCGGTCGTGATCCGGCACTGGTGGCCGAGGAAGCTGCGCGCCTTTCCCTTCGCCGCCTGGATCGCGATCGCGACGAGGCCGACGGAGACCTGCTCGCCGGTCGCGACGACCTGGTCCTGTTCGCGCTCGTCGGGCAGCGAGGAGAGCGCGTGGATGAGGTCGAGCAGGCGGTTGGTCTCGCCCGACATCGCGGAGACGACGAGCACGACGTCGTTGCCCCTGCGCTGCGTCTCGAGCGCGCGCCGGGCCACGTTCTTGATCCGCTCGATCGAGCCGACGGAGGTGCCGCCGTACTTCTGGACGATGAGGGCCATGGGGGGCGCGCCTTATAGCAGAGCGCGCAGCTCGCGGGCGTGGAGGCCGAGGATCGGGAGCAGGCCGTCGAGGCCCCAGACGTCGAGGCAACCGTGGGCGACCTCGCGCAGCCGCGGCTTCGCCCGGAAGGCCACGCCCAGTCCTGCGCGCTGCAGCATGAGCCGATCGTTCGCGCCGTCGCCGACCGCGAGCGTCTCGGCGAGCGGGATCCGGTGCTCGGCGGCGAGCTCGGCGAGGAGCGCGGCCTTGCGCTCGGCGTCGACGATCGGGCCGATCACGCGGCCGGTGAGCCGACCCTCCTCGACCTCGAGCTCGTTGGCGTACGCGTGATCGATCCGGAGCCGTCGCTGCAGCGCGCGCACGGGCGGCAGGAAGCCCCCGGAGAGGACCGCCGTGCGGATCCCGAGCGCGTGGAGCGCCGCGAAGAGCGCCTCGGCGCCGTCCGAGAGCGGGAGGTTCGCCGCGATGGCGTCGAGGGCTTCGAGCGGGACGCCCGCCAGCGCCGCCACGCGCTCGCGCAGCGACGCCTGAAAGTCGAGCTCGCCCCGCATCGCCCGCTCCGTGATCGCCGCGACCTGCTCGTAGCGACCTGCCGCCCGCGCGAGCTCGTCGATCACCTCGATGCGGATCACGGTCGAATCGACGTCGAGGACTACGAGCCGCCGCCTCGTTCGCGCGAAGCCGTCGGGCTGCAGCACGACGTCGAAGAGGTCGCGGCGGCCTTCGAGCAGCAAACGTGCCCGGAGCGCCGCCACCTCGGCGACGGGCAACGACACAGCGAGCTCGTGCGCGATCGGCGGCGCCTCCGACAGGAGCCTCACCCGCTGGACGACGCCCCCGATCTGCTCGACGAGGCCGACCACGGCAGCGAGCGGGCCGAGCACGTTCGCCGGAGCGAGCACGGTGAGCACGTACGGCTCGAGCGCGGCCAACGGTGTCGGGGGCCCCTCCCCTCCCTCCAGCGGAAGGCGCGCGGGATCGACGCCTGGCGGGAGGTCCAAGGTCAGCAGGCCGGCCTCGCCCGCGAGCTCGACCGACCGCACCCACGAGCCCGGCTGCGTGAACCGCAGCAGCAGGGACCCGAGCCGGCCCGGCCGGGCGGAGAAGGGGACACGGAGGAGCGGGCGCGGCTCGGTCATGGGCTGTCATCCTGTGCCGACGGCTCGAGAGTTTTCAACGCGACCGCGACCGCGAGCGGCCGATCTGCGAGACTTCCCCCGAGGAGGCGTCGCGTGATCGCTCCGAGCCCGTTCACCATCGCCCTGGTCCTCGCGATCGCCGCCGCTGCCGAGGCGGATCGCGAGGTGCCAGCGGAGGCCGCGCCGATCGAGGGCGCCGCCGAGGCGTTCGGCGCGCCGCCCCCGGCCGAGCCGCCCGAGCCGGTCGGGCCCGTCGAGGATGGGCGGGACGGGCTGCGCCTCGGCAGCCCCGCGGCCCTGCGCCTGCGACCTCCTTCGCCACGGCGACCGATCGAGCTGCGGCTCGACCCGGAGCTGATCCGAGCCAGCCGCGCGATCAGCGAAGGGCAGTTCGGCGTCGCAAAAGATCGACTCGAGCGTTACCTGCGCGAGCGCCCGTTCGCGGTCGACGCGGACGTGGCCCGCGGCTATCTGCAGCTCACCGACAGCCAGCTCGCGAAGGCGGCGCGCGAGGCGCTCGATCATCCGGGCGCCACAGCACGACGGGAGTGGCTGGCCGAGCAGCAGTTCGCGCGCCGCGTCGAGCTCGTGACCGGCGCGACGCTCTTCTCCGGCTGGCTCGGCTTCGGCGGCGCAGGGCTGCTCAAGTTCGACGGAGTCGCCGCCCCGATCGTCCTTGGCAGCGCAGGCTTCGGGTTCCTCGTCGCTTCGGTCGCCACCGAGGACGTGGAGCTGCGGCGCGGCGAACCCGGGCTCTTCTCTGCCTCGATCGTCTTCTCGACGCTCAACGGGCTCGCGCTCGGCGCCGTCACCGATCCAGCCGCCGACGCGCCTGCGGGAACGCTCGTCGTTGGCCTCGTCGGCGTCGGCGGCGCGGTCCTCGCGATCGGGCCGCTCGACCTCCACCCCGACGCCGGCCAGGTCGGACTGACGACGACGTTCGGGACGTGGAGCGCGTTCCTCGCCGGGATGGGCGCGCTGGCGTTCCGACCTGCGATCGAGGACGACGAGCTGCTGGGGCTCCTCGCGTTGTCGGCCGACGCCGGGTTGGTCGCCGGCGCCGCGTTGTCGGTCGAGACGCTCCGAATTTCGCGTTTTCGGGCCGTCATGCTCGACGTCGGAGGGGGGATCGGCGTCAGCGTGAGCGCGCTCGCGTACCTCTACGTCGACGCCGCGACGAACGGTCGGTCGAATGAAGCCAGCCTCCTGGCTGCGATGCTCACGTTGCTGCGTGGCCTGCTGGGTGAGGACATCGATCTGATCTGGCTGCCGGGGCCCGCGCTCTGGCCCGTGAAGGTGGACCCGGCGCAGATCGACCAGATTCTGGCCACCCTCGCGGCCAACGCCCGCGACGCCATCAACGGCGTGGGTACCGTGACTATCGAGACCCGGAACGCCGTCCTTGGCCACGCCGACTGCGCTGGGGACGCCGAGACGGTGCCCGGCGACTATGTTGT
>CAYHCR010000224.1:0-4256 GCA_964354895.1 uncultured Myxococcales bacterium
TCGGGGCAGTCGCTTCGCGCCCGCAGCTCGCGGTCGGCGGCGTCGATCGTCGCGTACAGTTCCGCCGTCCCGCACGCGGGCGCGGGCGCTGGCCCTGACGCTGCCCCGGACGCTGTCGCGGCCCCGATCGCAGGCGCTGACGCTGAAGCTGTCGCTACCCCGGTCGCTGACGCTGCCCCGGTCGCTGACGCTGCCCCGGTCGCTGTCGGTGCCCCCGACGCTGACGCGTCCGTCCCTGAATCCGCCGAAGATCCCGCCGCAGCGCAAGCCGCCGCCAGCACGATCCCGCCCGCCATCGCTCCGATTCGCCGCACGCGCCGAGGCTACCGGCTGGCTTCGCCGCGTCGAGTTTCAGACGCGGCGAAGCCACGAGCCACGATCCGCCGCGGGGTGCACCGCGGGGGACCCTCGGCCTCACCTACGGCGGCGCACTCCCTCGCCGGACGAGCTTGTACGCCGCTCCCGAGGGCGAGAACGGGCGGGAGGCGCCCGAGGTCGCCGAGATTGCCTGAAAGAGCTCGTCCGCGCCGTCGCCGTCGAGATCGACCGGCACGACCTCGAGGTGTTGCGCGCCGCCTTCGTCCGGTCCCGGGTCCGTCGGCAGGACCGCCCGCAGGAACGGGACGCCGTTGGGCCCCCTCCCGAGGACGAAGTTCATGTCTCCCGCCGACCAGACGAGCTCGGGATCGCCGTCGCCGAAGATGTCGGCGTGACGAGTGGTCTTTCCGGTGAAGCTGATGGAGCTGGCCGTCCAGAGCAGGGCCCCGATCCGATCGGAGCAGCTCCCGTCCCAGGCGTCGAGGTAGACGCGGTGGTTGAGGCCCATGACTTCAGTGTTGAGCTCAAGCGTCAGGGCGGCGATCTGGAGCTCGCCGCCAGCGGTCCAGAGCTCCACCCAGTTCGCGAAGCCGCGCGGGTAGGTCAGCTTGTCGAGCAGGTTGCGTCGGGGCCGTGCGGCGTCGATGCGCCAGAGGGAAGCCGTCTGCCAGTCGACCGAGACGTGCAGGCTCGCGGCGCCGTCCTCGAGCGTCAGCGTATCGATCGAACGCATCGGGCTCTCGTACGTCATGAACGGCGGCTGCTCATCGACATCGAGGTTGGGATTTGGCTGGATCGTCTCGGAGTAGCCGGCCTCCTGCCGAAGCGCATACGGCGGTTCGCCCTGGATCCGGAAGAGGCCGTTCGGCGTGTGAAGGAGCGCGCCGAGCGCGTCGTACGCGAACCCGTACATCGGGCCCGGGTAGCCGTGCAGGCGAACGATCGACTCGGCCCGCTCTGCGGTGAGCGCGAGCAGCTCGTGACCCTGCCCGAGGGCCATGACGAGGACGGTCCCATTCGGGAGTCGCAGCCAGCGAGGGAGCTCCGACGAGCTGACGCCGCCGGCCCAAACCTCTTCCGCAACCAGGCGCTCCCCCTCGCCGCGGAACCGGACGATCGAGAGCTCTCTCCTGTTGGTGAACGAGTACTCCCACTCGTCGAGCGGGTTGCGGAAGAGGCCGACCGTGCCGTCGCGGCCCGGGACCATTTCGACCACGGCACGCTCGGGGCGCCAGACCTCACGCCACTCGTCGAGCGTGCAGCCCGCGCCCGGCTCGACGCCTGCGCAGTCGCGGAAACAGTCGTTCCAGTAGGTGCGTCTGTCCGCACCGCAGGCGAGTTCCTGGGTATCGGGGCAGTCGCACCGCGCGGTTGCGCAGGTCGGCACGCACAGGCCGTCCAGGCAGATGGCGTTCGCGCCGCAAGGTGGCAAACGCTCCGCGAACTTCGCGCAGGGATAGGGATCGTCCAAGCCTTGCACCATTCCACACCGAACTCGACCGCGGCCGGTGTCTCCGCAGTAGACCCCTCCGAGCACGCAAGTCCCCTCACGACGGCAGGATTCGGCCTCGTCGATTGGACGAGGCTCCACACACCGCGCGCCCTCACATGAGAGTCGCCGACTCACGCAGTCCTCGCGGAGGAGTCTCCACTCGCCTTCGATCTCCTCGCAGCGATAGGCGGAGTACGGCATCCACTCCCAGGCGGTGCCGTCGCAGTAGCCTTGGAAGCCGTCGGGATCACAGGAGCCGATGATCTCGATGTATTTGAGCGGGGGCGGCAGCGGCGGCGGACAGTTGTCCGGACGCAGCGCCGGATCCATGCTGGAGCAGTCGGGCGGAACAGCCTCACCACCAGCGCCAGCGTCACCGGACGGCGGCGCCACCGCGTGCTCGTCGGAGCACGCGGTGGCGACCGAAGCAAGGCCGGCGACGAGCAGCGCTACTGCGCGTCGGCGGCGGCTCGACACGAGTCAGCCCTCTCTTCGCAGGAGGCGAGGCAGCTCGCGCCGACGGTGGCGTCGGTCGCGCCGCTCTGCTCGGCGTTGAGGCAGACGCTCTCGCAGCGCTCCTCGGTCTGGTTGCACTCCGCCGTCGCGGCGGGATCGGCGAAGGCCACGCTTGGGGCGAGCGCCAGCAGCAGGGTCCACTTGATCATGGGGTCGCTCCTCACAGGGCAGGGGGTTCGCAGATGAGGCCGGCGCGGCCGGAGCCACTCCAGGCGGTGCCGAGGATCAGGAAGCCGTCTCCCGAACGATCCTCGCCGAGGCGGATGGAGTCGCCGAGCGACACGCCGGCCGTACCGGCGACGATCGATGGGCTCGCGGTGACCGCTTCGAACTCCCGCACCGTGCGGAAGGCGATGTTGTCGAGATCGAGGTGTGCTGCCCGGTATTCGCCCTCGCGGTTGTAGGTGAGCCCGGCGCCGTGCCCCGCGTTCGTGCGGACGCCGCCGACGACCGCGGTGTCGATCGCGGTCGCGGTCGCGCCGAAGCCGCTGCCCGTGTCTTCGTGGAGGAAGAGCCAAGACTTGCCGGCGTAGCCGGTGCCCGTGCCGCCGCCGACGATCCCGACGCGGACGCTGTCGGGACCGTACGCGACGTCGAAGCGGTCCGAGATCCACGCACCGCCGGTGCCGGCAGGCGCGCCGAGCGAGGTCGTGACGAAGCTCGCGGCGTTGCACACACCGCTGGTCGAGCAGACAGCGGTCTTCAGCGTCGAGCCGGTCAGCGCCGCGACGCGTCGCTTCAGGCCGTCCGGCGAGATGGCGAGCGCGATGCTCGCTCCGGCCGGCGTGCCCGAGAACGTCGTGACGCCGCTCCAGGTCCCGCTCGGCGACCGCTCCTTGTAGGTGAGGTAGTAGCTCACCGGGTAGGCGAACGAGAGGCGCTCACCCAGCGAGGCGATGCGAATCGAGGCCGAGGTCGTGGCGCTGGCGTCGACAAGGGTCGGAGCCAGCCCGGAGGAGACTCCATTCCACTCCATCCACTGGGCCCCGACGTTGGTCTGCATGAACGCGATGTGGACGAAGCTCCCGCTCCAGGTCGCGTCGAACGCACCGATATCGTTCGAAGCGAAGAGTTCGCGCTCGCTGCCCCAAACGTCACCGGAGAGGTTCGTCGTTTCCCACTTGCGTCCGATGAGCTTCTTGGGGACGCCGGACTGCTCCCTCGTCATCACCGCGAACCACGCGGTCCCATCCCCGACGATCTTCGGGGCGGAGTACGTCACGCCAGCCGCGCTCCACTGGTTCCCGCACGAGAGCTGGTTGAAGCGCAGCGGGATCTGCAGCGGCCGCGAAGAGCCCCCGATGTGGCTCTGGGGGATCATGACCGCCGCCTGGTCCGTCGCGCTCGGAGTGGCGAGGCCAAATCGCGCGGTCGTCAGCGACAGGCCCGAGGCAGGCGCGAGGATCGCCTTCGCACGACGCGTCCAGCAACTCGTCGAACTCCCGGGATACGTGCAGCCGCCCGACTCGTTCAGCGTCGCAGTGACGAGCTGCTCGTTCTCGGGGTCAATCCACGTTGCGGTCAGCTTACCGGCGCGGAAGGCGACCCTCGGGTGGATTCCTCGATTCTGCGCGCTCACCTCGAGGTCAGGGAACCCCAGCGACCACGAGAGGGTCCGCGGCCAAGCGACCGCGATGCGGGAGCCATCGACCGTGCGATTCTGTCGCGTGTATGCGATCGCGACCTTGTCGTCGCCGAACACGGCGATCGAAAGACTCGAGGGGTAGTCTGTTAGTCCGTACGTGTACGGATAGAGAAGCGACTCCTCGTCAGCGCCGGCGAGGACCGTGTCGCCGTTAGGACTCGCGAACGCAGCGAGATCCGTGCGCCGTTGGTGATCGATACGCACGGCGCCGTTTGCCTCGTAGGCCGCCGCGAGGTGCAGCCGATCGTCCGAGCCGCTGCGATCTACCGTCAGCGCGAGGTCTCG
>CAYHCR010000224.1:4356-6328 GCA_964354895.1 uncultured Myxococcales bacterium
CGAGGTGCAGCCGATCGTCCGAGCCGCTGCGATCTACCGTCAGCGCGAGGTCTCGAATCTCCGTCGAGCCGGACGGCGTCATCCAGGCGAGGCCCACTTCCGGGCCCCAGCTCGTCGCCGGCGGCGACATCGAGTTGACCTTCACGGACGTGCCGAGTGCCGCAGCGACGAAGAGTGTCTGGTTCGCCGTGCCGGGCGATGCATCGCCGATATAGCGAGCAAGAGCCGGCGGGCGCAGCGAGTCGTCCGTGCAGACCGCGCTCGTCGAGAGGTTCGTCAGGGCGGGGCTCGTCCACGCCGAGCCATCGAAGCGCGTGGTGACGACCTCACAGCCACCCGCGGAACTGACGCGCCAGGTCGCCAGGATGGCCCGCTCGGTGCCAGAGAAAGTTCGGGTCGAGACTGCGCAACCGACCTTGGCACCCGTCATGGCGGTCGTCGTCTCCGCCACCACGCCATCGGCACCGGTGCGGTAGTAGCGGAGCGTCCCGCCTCCGCCGAGCGCACATGCATGCATGGTTCCATCGACGCCGTAGGCTGCGTCCGAGTCGATGAGGTTCGAGTCGTTCGCGACGATCGTCAACGAAGGCGGCTCAGCTCGCGCTTCGGTCGAGAGACCGAGCACAAGCATCAGCCCCCCCCATAGCCAACCCATTGAGTTTACAGCGTTTCACTGTGCCATCCCCCTTTGCGCGGGCCAACATTCCGTCATCCTGACAGGGATCGCGGCAAGAACGCCGAGAGAGCCCCAGGAGACCGGACAGCGACGCAGGAGGAATGGATGCGCTTCTTCGCCTGAACATGCAACGACCCGATCGGAGACAAAACCTCCCTCCGAACGGAGGGGGCCGACGCGAGGTCCCTCACCGCTCCCCCCGCCCCTCGAGCGCCCGAAACCGCAGCACGCGCACCTCGCGGTTCGCCCAGCCGGCCTCCGCGATCGACTGCTCCGTCGGCTCCGCCCAACATGTATGAATCATCACGTCGCTGCCGGAGAGCACGCCGAGCGGCGGCTCGTCGCGCACGAGCGCGCCGACGTGGCGCGGGAAGAGCAGGAGATCACCCGGCTCGATCGCGCCCGGTCCAATACGCAATCCTACGCCCTTCGCGTCGCGCCATATTCCGTCGGCGGCCGGCGCGGGCGCGCGCGAGAGCTCTCTTGCGTGGTCCGCGAGGCTCCAGGTCGAGGTGTAGGGCACGGCGTGGCCGAGCCGCCGCGCGCCATAGGTGACGAAGTCCGCGCAGTCCGAGCCGATGCGTCGGTCCGCCTGGTGCGTCGTCGCCGGGATCCCCTCGGAGCCCCAGATGTATGGGGTCAGGAAGAGCTCGGTGAGGTGGCCGAGGTAGGTGTCGTCGCGTCGGACGGTCACGCGCGCCACCCGCTCGGTGAGCCCGCCGCGGTAGCGCTCCTCGCTGCCCGGACTGCGAAGCTGCATACCATTTCGCTCGAGCGTCGCGCGGAAGGCCATCGTGCCGAGGCCGCCGCGATCGCCGAGCGAGGTGCTCGTCACGACCGCCGGGCAGCTCCAGCGATCCCGGCACCCGGCGATCTCGACGTCCGTGTACGGGATCTCCTCCCAGTGGAACGAAGGGTCGGTGTTGGAGAGCGAGCGCGCCGAGGCCTCGACCCGGTACCAGCGGATCGTCGCGCCAGCCGCGGGCGGCGTCGGGGCGCGCGCGCCAAGGCCGGGGAAGTCGACCTTCGGGCCCTCCGCGGTGACGCGCCCGCCCTCCCGCAGCGCGAGGTGGAGGGTGACGGGCGTGCCGAGCTTCACGCGTCGCTCGGCGGCGGAGGGAACCTCGCCGGGCGCGGCCGGGAGCACGCGCAGCTCGGGCGCGGCGGCGACGGCGAGCAGGGTGAGCAGGGCGAAGGTCATGCAGGGATCGACCGTACGTGCCGGCGGCCGGTTCCGGAAGATTGCGGCCGCGGCGGGGTGTCCGGCCCGCGGGGTGCGTGGCGCCTCGCCCGGGG
>CAYHCR010000225.1:0-6319 GCA_964354895.1 uncultured Myxococcales bacterium
CGACGCCGCACGAGACGTCCGCCAGCTCGTCCACCGCGCCGTCGCAGTCGTCGTCGAGCCCGTTGCAGCTCTCCACGCCGGGCCCGAGCGGGGTGCAGCTCTGCGGCGCCCCTGCCTCGCAGCGAAGGATCGTCTGCGCGCACGCCCCGACGCCGCACGCCTCCGGCACCGCGAGCCCGTCGTCCGCGACGCCGTCGCAGTCGTTGTCCAGCCCGTCGCACGCCTCGGGCTGGGGCGCTGCCGCCTGACAGTCCGTGAAGGTCGCCGCGCCCGGCACGCAGATCCGGGTCCCGCCGCAACCGTTCACGACGCACGCCTCCACGATGCCCTCGTCGATCTCGCCGTCACAGTCGTCGTCCGCGCCGTTGCACTGCTCGGGCAGCGCGCCGACCGGCAGGCAGTTCGTCCACTGCCCGCCCGGCACGCCCGCGTTCGGCACGCACGCGCGGGCACCCGCGCAGCTGCCCGCGTCGCAGACCTCGCTGATCTCCTCGTCCGACTCGGCGTCACAGTCATCGTCGCGGCCGTTGCAGAGCTCGTCGATCGGGTCGACCCCGCCGACGCATTCTCCCCAGACGCCTGCGATGCAGCGCCGCTCCCCGACGAGGCACTCGCCCGTGTCGAGGCCGCAGGGCCGCGTCGCGCCGTGGACGCACTCCGGCGGGTTCTCTTCGTCCACGTCGTCCGGATCCTCGCAGCCCGGATCGTCCGGGAAGTCGACGAGCCCGTCGCCATCGTCGTCGAGCTGGTTTCCGCACGCGCCGAGCGGATCGGGCAGCAGTCGCACGCGTCGCTCGCCCGCGGTCGCGTCGTCCGCCGCATCGTCGCTCTGCACGATCAGCACGCCCTCGAGCGCGTTCGTCGAGCGGGCGTAGACGATCGTGAGCTCGACCTCCTGATCAGGGGCGATCGCGTCGGGCGCGGCGAACGGCTCAAGCGAGAAGTCCGGGTTGCCGGCCGGATCGACGCCGATCCCGCCGAGGTGAAGAAAGGCGGACCCGATGGAGCGAAGGCGGACGGGCCGGCGCACGATGCTCGCACCGGCGGGCGCGAACTCGACGGGGCTCGGGGTGAGTTCCAGCGCCGGCGCGATCGGCCCGCCCCGCAGCGGGATCCGCGCCGAGGGCAGCGCCGGGTCGTCGCTCGTCAACAGGAGGGCGCCCTCGTCCTCGCCCGGGCCAGCCGGCACGAACTCGACGGAGAGCTGGAAGGTGGCGCCCGGGCCCACCGTCACCGGCTCGGGCAGGATCGCGAAGTCGGCAGACCCACCGGCCGCGAGCGACGGCGTTACGCGCAGCTCGACCCGGCCGCCGTTCGTCAGGAGGATCGACTCGGACGCGAACGAGCCCTCCTCCACAGCGCCGAAGTCGATCCCATCCGTGGTGGCGCCGGCGGGCAGCACGAAGACGGGCGCCTCGCTCGAGAGCGCGGCCTCGTCCGAACAGCCGAGCGCCGCGAGCACGACGCTCCCGACGACCGCGACGCGCGCGAACCTCCCTGTCATGCACGACCTCCGGAGGGCGCGATCGTACCAGAGCGCCCTTCCTCGTCCTACGGCGGCGGCGCGCGCTCCTCCGCAGCCAGCGCGCGGCGATCCTCAGCCCGCAGGAACGGCCAGAAGATCGCGGTCGCGAGCGCCAGATTACAGAGCTGGAGCGCGACCGCGCGCCAGTCCCCGCCCGTCGTCAGGAACGCTCCGAGCGGCGCCGGCAGCGTCCAGAGCACGTCGACGCGCGGGCGGCTGACGAGGCCGGCAGACATCGCCAACCAGGTCGTCGTCGCGCTCAACAGCGGCGCGAGCAGGAACGGCGCGGCGAGCCGTGGGTTGAGCACGATCGGCAGCCCGAAGAGCAGCGGCTCGTTGATGTTGAAGAGCGCCGGCACGACCGCGACGCGGCCGAGCGCCTTGAGCTGGCGGCTCTTCGAGAAGAGCAACGGCACGACCGCCGCGAGCGTGCCGCCCGACCCGCCCTGCCACACGAACCAGAGGAAGAATTCGCGCGTCACGACGTGGGGCGGCGGGAGCCCCGCGGCCGAGGCCTCCAGGTTCGCAGCGAGCATCGAGAGCCAGAGCGGCTTGACGGCAGCGAGCGCCGCCATCGGGTGTACACCCACGAGCCAGAAACACGAGTCCACCAGCACGATCGCCCACGCGCCCGGGAGCGAGTCCGACGCGGAGACCAGCGGCCTCGCGGCCGCCGCGAGCGACCCCACGACATCGAAGCCGATCCCGTGGACGACGATCCAGACCGCGAGCACCGAGAAGAAGCCGGGGATGAGCGCGGCGAACGACTGCGTGACGACCTCCGGGGCGCCGCCCGGGAGCCGGATGACGAGCTTGAGGCGGACGACGAGCCGCTGCAGCTCGATCGACGCGAGCGCGATCACCAGCGCGCCGAAGAGCCCGCCTGCGCCGAGGCGCTCGCCCGCCACGCCGAAGCCACCCGGCTTGCCGCCGTCGCCCACGAGGACCGCAGGGCCGACCGCGACGAGGAACGATGCGAGCGCCATCAGCGGCGCCGACGGCTCGTCCATGCCGTAGCGCTTCGAGAGCGAGCGCGCCGTGCCGTAGCAGACGTAGAGGCTCAGCAGCCCGCCGAGCATCCGGTACGGCACGAGCAGCTTCGGGAGCCACGGGGCGAGCCACGCCTGCAGCGCCTCCGAGGGCGGTTGCGCGACGAGCAGGAACGTGGAGCCGATCAGCACCAGCGGCAATGCGGCGACCACGCCGTCGCGGACCGCCGCGACGTGCGCCTGCTTCGCGATCCGATCGGAGGCCGCCGCGAGCCGGGCGAAGCGGTGCGTCGGCGCGCTCATGCCGGGGCGATCGTGCTGCACACATGACAAGGCGCGGCGCGGGGACGGTCGCGCCGCCCCACCCGCCGCGCCGGGACGACCCGGTCGATCACTCGACGCCGAGCTCCTTGCGCGTGAACTGCGGCGGCGATGGGTGCGCGGCGCCCTGAGGCTCCGGCTTCGGCGCAGGGACCGGCTCGGTCGAGTGCTTCGCGACGCCATGCAGCGGCACGTGCTGGTGCGGCTGCGCGCTCTGCTCGCGCTTGCTCCACGGGTCCGAGGGGTACGAGACCGAGGGCCCCTTCAGGAGCTTCTCGATCGGATACAGGAACTCTTCGCGCGTGTACTGCGGCGGCGTGTGCGCGTAGGTGTCCATGCGGATGGCGTCCTTCGGGCACGCCTCCACGCAGAGCCCGCAGACGACGCAGCGCAGCTGATCGATGATGAACTGCTTCGGGATCTTCTCGACCGGGTTCTGCGGATCTTCTCCGGCCTCGATGTAGATGCACTGCGCCGGGCAGACCGTCGCACACATGTAGCAGGCGACGCAGCGCGGTTTCCCATCCTCCCGCGGGACGAGCCGATGGAGCCCGCGGTAGCCCGGCGGGTACTCGACCTTCTCTTCCGGATAGAAGACCGTCGTGACCTTGCTGCCCTTCCGATACAGGATCTCAGGGTTCGGGTCGCGATCCTTCCACATGTTGTCGAGGAAGTGCCGCGTCGTCACCGCGAGGCCGCGGAGGATCTCCGGGACGTAGAGCTTCTCGTACCAGGTCAACTCCGCGCTCGGCTTCTCGGCGGCGGCGGCGTGGCCGTGGTGTGGGTCGTGCTGGGACATGTATGACCTCTTGCCGGACCTGATGGGGTGGAGCGCCACCCGCAGGCGGCGCTCCTGTCTCAGTGCGCCGCAGCAGGCGCGACGTGCTCGTCGTGCCCGTGGCCGTCGTGCCCGCCCGACGGCGCGCGGACCGAGCGCTTCGCCTTCGGCGCGATGATCGTCGCGGGCGGCTTGGGTCGGTACAGGACGGTGATCCCGACGACGGCGCCGATCACGGCCAGCCCGAGCGCGGCGAGCGCGTCCATCGACGGATCCCAGAGGATCAGCGCGCCGGTGAGGAAGACGTTCCCGAGGCCGATCGGCAGCAGGATCTTCCAGCCGAGGCTCTGGATCTGGTCGTAGCGGAAGCGCGGCATCGTCCACCGGACCGAGAGCTGCACCCAGCAGAGCAGGAGGATCTTCACCAGGAACGTGCCGCCCTGCACGATCGCCAGGCCGAACGGCCCGATCTCGCGCTGGATGGCCCGCTCGATCCCCCAGGCCGGCGCGTCGGGCAGGTGCCATCCGCCGAAGAACACCGCCGCGATGAGCCCCGAGAGCACGACGATCTCGATGAACTCCGTCAGCAGGAAGAGCCCGTGGCGGAGCCCCGAGTATTCGAGGAAGAAGCCGACGATCTCGCTCTCTCCCTCCGGCGCGTCGAACGGCGCCCGCTTGGTCTCCGCGAACGCAGCCGCGAAGAACAGCAGGAAGCCGAGGGGCTGAAGGAAGATGCCCCAGGCCGGGAGCACGCCGCCGAAGATCCCCTGTGCCTGCGCGTCCGCCATGCGATCCAGCCGCAGCGTCGAGTAGGCCATCATGCAGCCGACCAGCGAGAGGCCGAGCGCGACCTCGTACGAGATCATCTGGGCCGACGCACGCACGCCGCCCAGCAGCGCGAGCCGGTTGTTGGAGGACCAGCCCGCGAGCGCCGCGCCATACACCGCGATCGAGCCGAGCGCGAAGACGAAGAGCAGCCCGATGTCGAGGCGCGGCGCGACGGCGAGCGAGACATCGAACTTCGGGTAGGAGCTCCCCAGCAGCGCCTGAGACACGAACGGCGGCAGGATCTCACCGGCGTCGAGCGTCGGGCCGATCGGGATGATCGCGAAGAGGCAGAAGATCGGGAAGAAGCTGAGCACCGGGCCGAGCGTGTAGAGCAGCTTCGACACGAACGGAGGCACGAAGTCCTCCTTGAAGAGCATCTTCAGGCCGTCGGCCGCGAAGTGCGGCAGGCCGCCGAGCGCCTGGTTTCCGAGCCCGGGGATGATCCCGAGCCGAGCACGATTGGCGCCGACCCGGTTCTGCATGAACGCCGACCACTTGCGCTCGGCGAGCGTCAGCATCGACGCGAAGCCCATCACGGTGATCGTGAGGATCGTGACGATGTTGACCATCGCCATTCCGACGTAGGGGTGGCCACCGAGCAGGCGGATCGAGATCGCCCCGGCGAGCGCCGTGGCGACGTAGAAGACCGTCACGCCGCCATAAAACAGGCCGAGGATGATGCCGATCGTGAGGAGCATCGCGAGTGCGCGCTTCACGTTCTGTTCCCTCCCGTCACGGTGCCCGGCACGAGGCTCGGGGTCTTGAGCGGCACGAGCTCGCGCCACCCCGGCGGACGACCATCCACGGTCCCGCCCTGCAGCGGTGTCAGCCCACGCGTCAGCGACGCCGGCGCGGCCTTCACCCAATCGAAGCCCTTCGAGAGCTCACCGAGCAGCGCCGCGTGCGTCGCGAAGACCGCCCTCGCGCTGTCGAAGCGGAGCGACAGCCCGAGCTCGCGGCCGATCGCGACGGCCCACGCCCACGCGGGCCGCGCCTCGTCGCGCAGCGAGAAGGCGCGCACGAAGCGCTGCAGATCTCCCTCGCCGTTCAGGAACGAGCCATCGTCCTCGAGGTGCGTGCCGAGCGGCAGCTGGTGCGTCGCCGCCGTGAGCCACGGCGTCACGTTCGCCGTCGCGACGACAGCGACCTCGAGCCGGGCGAGCGCCGCGGCCATCGTCGGACCCTCGACAGGGAGCTGGCCCCCCACCACGAGCGCCGCCTTGATCACGCCGCCCGCGCCCGCGAGGAATTCCGCGAACGGCCGCAAGGCGAGGCCGAAGCCCTTCGAGAGCGCCTCCAGGCCCTTGCGGTTGGGGTTCTTGTCTGCGAGCCGAAGGAGCGCGTCCTCGACGCCGTCGGGGTGACCGGAGACGAAGAGCTGCGCGCCCGGGAGGCCCTCCTTGACGACCTGCAGCAGCGCCGCGAGATCCTCGATGGAGAGGTGCGGCGAGAGGACCACCGCGAGGTTGCCCTTCCCGGCCGCGCCGCGCAGCGCCTCGGCAGCCAGCCGCGCCGCCTCCGCCACGCCGATCGTCTTCGCCGTCTCCCCGCGACCCAGCGAGGCGTGCGCGAGCCGATCGTCCTGCAGCCCGGCGACCGTGGCGCGCCCGTCGTCACACATCCAGTACTTGTTGACGTCCATGTTCTCGCGCGGCCGGTACCGGTACGGGACGTTCTGGAAGTGGTCGATGAAAGTATTGCAGCCGCGCGAGCAGCCCGTGCAGATCGTGGGCGCCGAGGAGAGGAAGTAGGAGCGGGCCCGGAAGCGCATGTCGCGCGAGAGCAGCGCGCCGACCGGGCAGAGATCGACGACGTTGCCCGCGTAGGCGTGATCGAGCGCGCGGCCCGGGAAGACGTCGATGACCTCGCGCGTGCCGC